>NZ_CP029986.1 GCF_003355005.1 Sphingomonas sp. FARSPH
GGGGCGCGGAAGGCGGTCCGCGCGAGAACGCGGAGATCGGCTTCACCAGTTTCCCCGCCGAGGTTCAGGGGACCAAGCAGCGGGTTCGGTCCGAAACCTTTGCCGATCATTACAGCCAGGCACGGCAGTTCTATCTCAGCCAGCAGCCGATCGAGCAGAAGCACATCGGCGACGCGCTGGTGTTCGAGCTGTCGAAGGTAGAGCGTGTCGACATCCGGGCCCGGGCGGTCAGCCACCTGCGCAACATCGACGAGGACCTCGCCGCTACCGTCGCGGACGGGCTCGGCCTCGACCTACCGGACGCCGCCAAGGCGGCCAAGCCGACGCTAGACCTGCCGACATCGTCGGCGCTCTCGATCGTCGCCAACGGCCCGGCGAATTTCGCCGGGCGAAAGATGGGCCTGCTGCTGACCGATGGGTCGAGCGCCGAGCTGTTCAATGCGCTGACCAAGGCGCTGGAAGCCGAAGGCGCGGTCTGGGAGGTGGTCGCGCCGAAGATCGGCGGGGTCACGCTCGACGACGGCACCAAGGTCGCGGCCAAGCAGAAGATCGACGGCGGACCTTCGGTCCTGTTCGATGCCGTCGCGGTGCTCCCGTCCGAGGAGGGGGCTGCGATGCTCGCCAAGGATGCGGCCTCCAAGGACTTCGTGGCGGACGCGTTCGGCCACTGCAAGTTCATCGGCTACACCGCTGCAGCCGCCACGTTGCTCGACGCTGCCCGGGTGCCGGAGCTTGACGATGGCTTCGTAGCCCTAAGCAAGAGCAAGGACGTCAAGGCGTTCGTCACGACCTGTCGTGACCTCAGGTTCTGGGCTCGGGAGATGAAGGTCGATCTCGACGCGGCGGCCTGACGACCCTGGCGGGAGCGGCACGTGGACGTCCTGCCGCTCCACTTAACGGCAAGCCTCATATCGCACGGACGTGGGACGTGCTGCCTCGCTCGCGTTCAACGGGATTGGGTCATACCATCGGCGCGGGCCGCGGTAACGACCCAGCGGCCGGTGCGGCGCGCGGTGCGAACCGTCCAACAACGCCCGGTCTCTGCGAGGAACCGGGCGTGGATCCCTGCCGCGTGCTGGGCGAAGTCGTAGAAGTCGATCCTGTGGTGCGCGAGCACGATGGTGCCGCCTGGCGTCAGGCGGGCGGCCATCTCACGCGCAACCCGGGCCATGTCTCGCGCTGAGAGGTAATACAGGATCTCGGCAATCACGATCACGTCATAGACGGGACGTGGCGGTCGACCGGGGAGCACGAGCAGCGATGCGCACGCACGAGGCCAGGCAGCGACGGCGCGTGCCGTCAGGTCGACCCCTTCCCTCGTGCCCTCGGTCGCATCGAGGCGCAACGCCTTCCTCGCGATCCCGACACTGTTGGAGCCGTTGCCGCTGGCCAGCTCCAGCACCCGTCCGACCGGTCGGTCACCTATTGCGTGCAGGATCGCGGTACGCTTCACCGCCTCGTCACGGGCGGTGAAGGTGCGCCAGGGATCGTCGTCGCCGGCGAACTTGGCGGCGAACCCCGCAAGATCGATCGGGTTCGTCACCTCGAACCCGGCCGGTAGCGCTCGACCGGACGAGCAAAGGCCGCAAGCTCGTGTCTCGCGATCGTGAAGCCTGCTGGATCATCGGAAACGGCGCCGAGCTGCGTCCGGTAGACGCGGATCAGCGACCGCTTAACCGGAACTCCTCCAGGCACAGCGATGCGCCATGCCGGTCCGGACCGGTCCGGGCGAGGCGGCCACACGCGGTAGGTCAGCCGACCGTCGCCACCCGGACACCGGGCGACGGCCGCGGCTACGGCGCGGTGATCGGGATGGTCGTCATTGCAGGCCGGTCCGACGATGAGATCGAGATCCCGGCATCGTGCGACCTGGCGGCGCAGCGCGCGATAACAGCGCCCCGGGATCGAAGGCAACTGGCCATCGGGCAAATTGAGGAACGAGACGTCGCCAGCAACGATGCCGAGACGACGTAGCGCATGAAGGCTCTCACGCTGGCGAGCCGCAACCAGTCGCGCTCTCGGCCATTGTCGGCTGCCCCGGTGAGACGCGGCACCATCGGTCACGACCGCAACCCGGACCCGAGCTCCATGGCGGCGAAGCCGCGCAATGAGGCCTGCCGCGCCGATGACCTCGTCATCCGGGTGCGGGGCGATCACCAGCGCGACACGCACGTTTCGCAGCGCGATCTTCACAGGATGGGGTCGAGGATGTGCTCGGCGACAGCTTGGCCGACGCGAAGGCGATGCGCATCGGGCGCAGGCTGGCGCAGGTACACCATGAGATCGGCGATCTTTGCCGCCAGCGGATGCGACAGGAACAATCCCTGCAGCCCCACCGCCTCCTGCGCGATCGTGAGGGCGCGCTCGGCAGAGCCGGCGATCGATAGCCGCGCAGCGGACACCCGGGCGAGGCGTTCCGCATCCGTCCCGCTGAACCAGGCGCCCGCCGTGTCGCGGATGCTCGCCGCTGCACCCTGGGCAAGCAGGAACAGGTCGGCGAGGCGCGATGCCTGGAACGGATCGGAAGCGCGCTCGTGGGTGGTCAGGTGGTCACGCACTGCATCGAGCAGGCCGGCGATTCCGCCGGCATGAACCGCGGCGAAGCGCAGCGCGCCTCCGCTGAAGAACGGCTCCCGCGCATAGCTGCCGGGCTCGCCGATACGGCCGTCTTCACCGATCACAGAGCCGGACCAGCGCACCAGATGTGTCTCCGAGCGCTGCATGCCGATCGTCTGCCACCACTCCCGATCGATGGCAGGCGGATCGGCCTCGAGGTCGAGCAGGAGCAGCTGCGGTCCGCGTTCGCTATCCGCGGTTACCAGCGCGTGAGTCAGTATCCCCGCCCCCGATGCATAGCCCTTGCCGCCGGTCAGCCGTCCGCCGGTAAGCACCAGCGGCTCACCCGGCAGGCCCGCATTCCAAACACCCAACGTCGCTCCCGCAGCGATGCGCGCCCGCAACGCAGCGACCTGGGACGACGTGCCGTATCGAAACACGATCTGCACCGCATCGACATGCCCCTCAAGCAGGCGCCCGATGGGGAGATCCCGGCGTCCCGCAGCGTAAAGAGGGCGGAGCAGGTCCAGATATGCCTTGGGCGTCGTCGGATCGCCGGCGGGGTCGGTCACCCACCCTGCCGCGACGATCGCATGGCGCAGAGCTTTGGCCGTCGTCATACCGCCTGCTCGCAAAGCTGGTGCTCGAGCGTTGCCAGGGCATGCTCGGCCTCGGCGAGGGTGACGTCGGGTATATCGGGCAGCGCCGGCACGACACGCATGGCGAACGCCTCTGCGTTGGGGCAGTCGCGCGCGACGCCGATCACATGGTCACCGGTCAATTCGATACGGTCGCCGAAGCGAGCTGCGACAAAGGAATCGGGGAGCCCGGCCCAAATGCGGCGCGCCTCCGCCTGCTGTCGGTATTGCCATGCCGCCCCTCGGGGATGCGGCATTGAGGGTGCCCCGTGATGGTCGATGGCACTGAGCGCAGCCGCCATGCCGCCCGGCGCCCGGCCGAGCCGCCGTGAGGAGGTCGCAACCACCATGCCGGGATCGCGGCGCACGCGAAACCCGGCGCGCCCGGCATCGTCGAGCAGGGCGGCGTCCTCGCCGCATGGCACCGGCTGGAAGCCACCCAGCGCCTGATAGGCTCCGGGTCGGAAGGCCATGTTGGCGCCTCCCGAGCAGTGGGAGCCGGTCGGACTGTCCCACGGAACGGGGTCGACCGATCGTCGGTAGGCGTGAAGCCGATCGAGGTAGCGCTCGACCCTCCCCTGCACCGGATCCCGCTCCGCTGCGATCCGGACGATTCGCCCGGCGACAAGGTCGGCCGAGGCCAGGCCCTGCAGTGCCGCCCTGACCCAATCGGCACGGGGCTGGCTGTCGGCGTCGGTCGTCAGGAGAATACCGTGGGGCGTGCTCGTCGCATGATGCAGGCCGAGGGCGATGGCGGCCCGGCGTGCACGACCGGCATTGGCATCAGGGGACGGGTCTCCCTGAGCCACCGTGAAAGGAAGGGCCATGCGACCAGCATGCTCGCGTATCACCTGCTCGCTCGCATCCGAGCAATTATCGAGGAGGAAGAACACGGCAGCCTCGACGTCGCCCAGGTCCAGTCGCCCGATCGCCTCCAGCAACTTCGGTAACGCAGTCTCCTCGTTGCGGACCGGAACACAGATCGCAGCTGACACAGGTCGCAACGGCACCCCCACCATCGGTTTCGCAGGACCGGCGACCCTGCCTTGCAGGACTGTAGGTGATAAACGCCGGTTTCGATAGCTGCTCGCGGTGATGCAAGATGCCAGATCGTCATGCAGAACTCCGGTTTGCCGGGTCTCGACCGAGAGATCGGCGTCGGGTAGGTAGCCGTCGAAGTTCGCGCCGGACACCTACAAGCTGCAGTTCGACATGGCGGGCTGCCCGGACGCGAAGGCGGCGCCATTCTTCCCCGAGATCGATCCCGTGTTCGGCGTCACCAACCCTGCCGCGCACTACCATGTGCCGGTCGTGGTCAGCCCCTTCGGCTACTCCACCTACAGGGGCAATTGATCACCGATCACGCCTCGATTCCTGCCTGGTGCATCGGCTTATAAAGCTCGTGCTCAAGCGACCGCAGTTGTCCGCCGTCAGCACCAATGGCACAGATTTGAGGTTGTGATTTAAGGAGGATCTGGGCTTCGTCGTAGTGACGAAGGAACGAAGATGAAGCCCAGATCCTGCGATGTAAAATCGCCCGCCAAGGCCCCAGCAGAGCGGATAGTGAAGGACATCCGCCGACAGACCCGGCGCCACTTTTCGGCCGAGGACAAGATCCGCATCGTGCTGGATGGCCTGCGCGGGGAAGACAGCATCGCCGAGCTATGCCGCAAGGAAGGCATTGCCCAGAGCCTGTATTACACCTGGTCGAAGGAGTTCATGGAAGCTGGCAAGCGCCGCCTGGCCGGCGACACCGCCCGTGCCGCGACCACCGGAGAGGTCCAGGACCTGCGCCGCGAAGCCCGGGCCCTGAAGGAATGCGTGGCCGATCTGACACTGGAAAACCGTCTGCTCAAAAAAAGCATGGTCGCGGATGGGGGCAACGACGAATGAGGTATCCCGCATCCGAGAAGCTCGTGATCATCAGAACCGTCGAGCAGTCGCACCTGTCGGCCAAGCGCACGCTGGACCAACTCGGCATCCCTCGTCGGACATTCTACCGCTGGTATGATCGCTACCTCGAAGGCGGGCCGGAGGCGTTGGAAGATCGGCCATCGGCGCCGAGCCGGGGGACTGTCAGGAATTTTGTGCGGGAGGCCATAGGATGGAATGGAAGGGACCATCGATATGGCAATCGACAAGGACGTTTTGGACCAGCTTCTGGCTGGTCGTGACCCGCAGGAGCTGTTTGCAAAGGACGGTCTGCTCGACGAGCTGAAGAAGGCGTTGTCGGAGCGGATGCTGTCGGCTGAGCTCGACGATCATCTGGAAAGCGAAGGCGCCGCAGGCACCATCAACCGGCGCAACGGGTCATCGAGGAAGACGATGCTGACGGGCACATCGAAGGTGACGCTGGACGTGCCACGCGACCGGGCGGGGACGTTCGACCCGAAGCTCATCGCCAAATACCAGCGCCGTTTCCCCGACTTCGACGACAAGATCGTCTCGATGTACGCGCGCGGGATGACGGTGCGCGAAATCCGCGGGCACCTCGAGGAGCTGTACGGGATCGACGTCTCGCCGGACCTGATCTCGACCGTCACCGATGCGGTGCTGGAGACGGTTGCCGAATGGCAGGGTCGGCCGCTCGACGCCTGCTATCCGCTGGTGTTTTTCGACGCGATCCGGGTGAAGATCCGCGACGAAGGGTTCGTCCGCAACAAGGCGGTCTACATCGCGCTGGGCATTCAGCCGGACGGGACCAAGGAGGTGCTCGGCATCTGGATCGAGCAGACCGAGGGGGCCAAATTCTGGCTGCGCGTCATGAACGAGCTCAGGAACCGCGGCGTCGCCGACATCCTGATCGCCGTCGTCGACGGCCTGAAGGGGTTCCCGGAGGCGATCAACGCTGTCTTCCCCGAGGCCATCGTCCAGACCTGCATCGTCCATCTGATCCGCAACAGCATGAGCTTTGCGTCCTGGAAAGAGCGCAAGTTCATCGCCCAGGCGTTGCGCGGCGTCTACCGTGCCGAGACGCCCGAGGCCGGCATGGCTGCGCTGGAGGCGTTCGAGGCAGGCCCCTGGGGCCAGAAACACCCGGCCATCGCCATAAGCTGGCGGCGACACTGGGACCAGGTGATCCCGTTCTTCGCCTTTCCCGAGGGCGTCCGCCGGATCATCTACACTACGAACGCCATCGAGGCCCTGAATTCGAAGGTTCGCCGTGCCGTCCGTACCCGCGGCCATTTCCCCGGTGACGATGCCGCGATGAAGCTGTTATATCTCGTGCTCAATCACGCGGCGGACGAATGGAAGCGCCCACCGCGCGAATGGGGTGAGGCCAAAAGTCAGTTCGCCGTAATCTTCGGTGAGCGCTTCGTCATCTAATGACGGTAACCGGCCTCCCGCACAAAATTCCTGACAGTCCCCGAGCCGGGTGTGGAACCGCATCCCGGCGGGCATCCACGACCAGATCATCGAGCTGGCGCTGGAACAGTCTGAGCTGAGCCCCCGGGAACTGGCCGTGCGCTTCACCGATGGGCAGCGCTACTTCGTGTCGGAATCCACGGTTTACCGCTTGTTGAAGGCCCACGACCTGATCACCAGCCCGGCCTATGTCGTGATCAAGGCTGCCGATCAGTTCCACACGAAAACCACGCGGCCGAACGAGATGTGGCAGACCGACTTCACCTACTTCAAGATCATCAGGTGGGGCTGGATGTATCTGTCGACCGTGCTCGACGACTTCTCGCGCTACATCATCGCCTGGAAGCTGTGCACCAACATGCGAGCCGAGGACGTCACCGACACGCTGGACCTCGCCCTGGCGGCTTCTGGTTGCGACAGCGCCACGGTGCTGCACAAACCCCGGCTACTCAGCGATAATGGCCCCAGCTACATCGCGGGTGAGCTGGCGGAATACATCGAGGCCCGGAAGATGAGCCATGTCCGCGGCGCCCCGTGTCATCCCCAAACCCAGGGCAAGATCGAGCGCTGGCACCAGACCCTGGAAAAACCGCATCTTGCTGGAAAACTACTTCCTGCCCGGCGACCTCGAAGCCCACATCGAGACCTTCGTCGAGCACTACAATCACCAGCGATACCACGAGAGCCTGGCCAACGTGACGCCTGCCGATGCCTACTTCGGCAGGGCTCCGGCAATCATCAAACTGCGCGAAAGGATCAAGCGACAGACCATCGAACATCGGCGCTTGCAGCACCGTAAGTTCGCCGCCTAACATCAACCCCCTGACGAGGTCCGCACTCCGCTAATCTACGCCGCGAGTTGTGCCGAATGTTCTGACGACGGACAGGCGTTCTCGCAATCAGGTCCCGGCTGCCGTCGCTCCGACCAGCTACGCTTCTATGGGAAGCCGCACCCGCTGCACCTGGTGCTCGATTTTGAAAACGTCGACCGGAACAATGGCTGCATCCGCGTGGCAAGCCAAGATCAGGTAGCCACTGCCCTCACCTTCGCGTGAACACGAGGCCGGCTCCCCGGTCATCCACTGCTATCGCGGTGTCGGTCGCTCTGCCGGACTGGCACTAGCAGTCGTCGCGGACCGGATCGGGCCGGGCAGCGAAGACGAAGCGATGAACCGGCTGCTAACGATCCGTCCAGAGGCGACGCCCAATATCGTAATCGTCAACCATGCGGACGCGGTGCTCGGCCGCGACGATGATCTGCTGCATGCCGTGGCTGCCTGGGAAGCGAGAACACCGGAAGCCGTTCGGCTGCGTGAGGTCCGCCGTTCGTTCGTCGAGCAGCATCCCGAACTCTATGGCAGGCGCTGACTGTCGTCGGGCACCTCACGGGTGTCTGCGGCGTCCGGCTCCAAGCGCCTCCACGACCATCCAGCTCCCGCGAGCACCTCCTCAATCCACTGCGCGACCTGCCCCGGCTCGCCGCTGCAATACCAGGTGAGGTCGTCCCCCTCCTCGCGCACCCAAGCCACGGCATGACCGGCCCGCCGAAAGCCGTAGGAGACCTCCACTCCATCCGGCCCGAACCAACGAGTGTTGGTGAGCGCGCACCAGAGGTCGACGCCGCACGCGCCGTCCGCTCTCACCTGCTCGCCGAGAAGACGGTCGAGAACGGCCTCGAACGCCTTGTAGGGCCGGTAGGCGCGGCTGCTGGGCTGACCTTGAAAGTCGGTGCGGCTAAAGAACGGAAAGGCTGCCTCCATACGTTGGTCCGCACTGGCGCGGTCCCAGGACCATATCACCTTACGCCTTGCGCCACACCGCCGATCGCTCGGGCGGCTAACGCCGGCTTCCCGCGTCCGGAAACAACCCCGGCATCCAGCTCCCCGCCAGCTTGGCTGGAAAGGCGATCTGGAGAGGTGCCCGGGAGCTGTCGGCCGTCAGCACGCCGAGGCTCGTCAGCGCCGAGGTGACCCGGCGCGCCTGGCGTTCGCCGGTGCCGACGATGCTCTCCACCTCGCCACGCGGGAGCTCGCCTCGGTACAACGCTGCGTCGATCACCTGGATGGCCTTGGCCGGCAGCCTTCCCCGATCCGTCTCTTCGGCCGCCCAGCGCCGGATGCGACTGCGCAGCTGCTCGGGCTCGACCAAGCCGGCCATGAAGTCGACCTGGTCGATGCAGGTTTTGAGGAAGAAGGTTGTGAAGCTCGCCAGCTCCTCCTCGCTCAGCGTGCCCCTGCCATCGAGGTCGTTGCGGCGGGCCAGGTCGCAGGCCGCAAGGTGTCGCTTGTAGGCCTGCACGTTGCGGCCGAGGCCGCGCGCGATCGACCACACGCCGCCCGTGTCGAGCGCATCGAGCAGCATGGCATGCGACATGAGGCGGGCGACCCGACCGTTGCCGTCGAGAAACGGATGGATCCAAGCGAACCGGTGGTGCGCGGCCGCCAGCGATACGATGGCGTCGGTTGCGCGGCGCTTCTGATACGCCCAGGCGAAGTGCTCGAGGAAGCGCGGCACGGCCCCGGGACTAATCGCAATGTGCTGCCCGACCCGGACATCGCGGGTCCGCAAGGCACCGGGCTCGACCGGAACGCGCTCGCCGCCGTCGACCGGTTCGATCCAGAGCATCGACTCGGGCAGATGCTCGCAGAAGCGCCGATGGACCTCACGCAGGCCCTCCACGCTCGTCGCGCGGCCCCCCAGCCCTCCCCCATCAATCCAGCCCTGGACTGCGATGTGCGCGGTCGCTTCCAACTGGAGGTCACGCTTGGCCGGGTCGGCGCTGAAATCGTTCTTCAGCGCCCGTTCGATGTCGACGGGATGAGTGTCATGCCCCTCGATCAGGTTGCTGTAGTAGCAGTTCATCGCCCGGACGAGGTCGGCGAGCCCCATCCGCATGGCGGGTGGCAGGCTGCTGCGGAACGCGGCAGATTTGGCGGTCAGTTCGAGCGCGAGATCGACGGCTTCACGGTATCGTGAACCGCCCTCCCCTATCTTCATGGGCTGCATGGCCCCGATGCCCTCGCCCCGGTCGGCGACCGCCTGGATGTCCGGTTCTTTGGCCATGTCCCGCAGCCTCTAGATCACTCTCTTGCCTTGCTAACGTTGTCCTATGCACGTGATACCGGGCCGCTACAATGTCCGGTTTGGAGGCCGGCAAATCAGTGAACATTGAAAAGAACAAAGCTGATCCGCCCGCCCATATCGCCTTGCGATCCCTCACATGTCGAAGTCGTAATCGTGGTCGATTTCGATCTCGGGCTCCTTTATCAGCTCTTTCACGGGAACCGGCGCTTGCCGGATAGCCTCCGGGGCTGGTTTGGTAGGCTCGCTGCCAATGGATCGGAGGGCGGCGCTCATTGCGTCCAGCTGGCGACGATCGCTTGCGCCTGGATCGTCCAGTCGGGGCAGCTCGCCCGTGGCTGGATCGAACCGCTCCCTGCCGGAAAGTGAGAGCTCGGGTGCCACGTCGCTTGCGTGCGGAACGTCACCACGATGCGCTTCGATCGCGCTAGCGAGTGCTTTCTTGTCGTCGGTGTGCAGCGACACGTCCTCGCGCGCGCGGGTCTGGAGCACGTAGTAGAGGCTCTCGCTGTTGAGCAGCCTGTCGCGGCTGTCCATCACCGTGATCGCGCGATCGACCGTCATCCCTTGCGCACGGTGCATGTTGATCACGGCGCCATGGCCAAGCCGCTCGCGCATCGGGTCGTCGGGCCCGATCACATGATTCCGGTCACGGCCGCACAGGTGGAGCGTGTCGCCATCGATCGCAGTAAGGGTCACTGCGGCACCGTTCGACATCCCACGCTTCAGGTCGCTGGCCGTAAAGACCAGGCGATCACCCTCGCGCACCTCGATCTCGCCGGGAACGGAGAGCGCGGCCCCCTCCCCTCCCGATCGGAGGCTCTTGGGATCGAAGAGCCCGGTGTGACCGTCACGGGCGAGCTCGAGCATACCGCTCGCCCGATCGATCAAGCCAACCTCGTAGGATCCCGGCACAAGCCCTGACTGGTGGCGGTAGATGTCGAGCCGCATACCCTCAGCCCAGTGCCGGATCTGGCGCAGCTCCTCACGGGTAAGGTTCAGCGTATCCCAGCTGCGCAGGCTCACGGCATCCTCGCCAAGCTTGCCCTGAGCAAGCAGCTCGGCCCTGACCGTTTCCAGCACGGCTTCGCGCAGGACGTGGCCTGAGGTGAGCAAGGCGGTGCGGTCGCGCTCCTTGGGCAAAAGCTTCAGATACTCGACGACGGCCGCTCCCGCCGGATGAGCGCTCTCCTGCACCTTGTCCGCGAGCCGTTCGAAGGCGGCAACGACCCTGCCCTCGCGCGCAAGGGAAGCGGCATCACGGAGCACATCGGTCTTTTGGCGCCGGTTCTCGGTGAGCCGCACCGTCGGAGCTCCCGCCTCCTGCAGCAGCGCGAAGGGTCGCCCCGCCTCAACCGCCGGGATTTGCTTCACATCGCCTACCAAGACCAACTTGGCGACGTCGCCGTTCCGGGCGACCTCGAACAGCCCGGCAAGCTGACGCGAGGACACCATGGAGGCCTCCTCCAGCACCACAACCTTGCCCTTCATCAGCGCCGAAAGTTGCTCGTTCGGCTTGGCCGGGCCGGCGCGGCTACCATGCTCCTTCAGCACGGATGCGAGCGAGCGCACCTCCAGCCCCCGTCCGGTCAGGTCATCCAACAACTTGTTCTGCGGGACCAGTACCAGCATCCGCGCCCCTACTTCCGCGCCAATCTCCCGTACGAGTTCGAAGAGGAACGACTTGCCGGTGCCGGCATCGCCTTGGACGACCTGGATGCGGTTGGTGCCGGACAGCATGGCGTGCGCCGCAACGCGCTGTTCAGCGGAAAGTGTGACCTCGCGCCGATCGGCCGCGCGGTCGAGTGCGGTGTCGACCGAGGCCGCATCGAGGATGGGTGTCCCCTGCCCCACCCCGCCATGCGCGGCCGCAACCAGCGCCTTTTCCGTCACCAGCATGTCGCGGGTCGTGAGCCGGTCTGCGTGCAGGCTGCCACGCGGCCCCGAGATGAGGACACCCGCCTCGCGCAGCCGCTCGATGCGCGCCTCGATACCGCGCACCGTCGCGCCCTTCTCGGCCAGATCGAGGCTGCTCTTCAGCAGGTCCGTGTAGGTGAAGCTCGCTTCTCGCTCGCCGAGGTGCCGAACGCCGGCCGCGACCGCGTAGCCGCTCGCCAGTTCGCCGCTCCGGCGCACCGCATCCGTGCCGTGGAGCAGCGGCTCGGGTCGTGGTCCGAAGGCATGGGTGATGCGCTCGAGCAAAGCGGCACCCCAGGCACGCACAGTGCTCAATACCGACCGCGGCCGCTCGACTCCTCGCGCGGCGTCCACGACGGCGGAGATGGCGGCACCATGTACCTCGGCCTTCTCGGCCCACATGGCGCGGGCAACCGTGGCATCGCCCGCCTGTTTGGCATCGCGGGTACTGACCGCGATCGTCTCCATCGCCTTGGGGCCGGAGGCGCCGAGCTCAGCCGCCCGGCTGAGGATCTGTTCGCGCCGGGCGCTAAACGCATCGATTGCGGCACGCGGTATGCCGCTGATCTCGAATTGGCCGTGCTTGCCGGTTATCTCGGTCCGGTAGCCGAGCTGCTCCAACCGGGCACGGAAGTCGGCGTGGAAGACGGCACCGATGGTGCTAGAGTGCTTCCACAGGGCCGGATTGTGCAGGGCGACCCAGCGGCCGTCGCCGCGTTGCGCGGCGTTCGCCACGACGACATGGGCATGTGCCTGCGGATCGAGCTTTCGGCTCAGGTCATGGTGAAAGATCGCGTACACCAGGCGACCGGGCTCGATCACCGCGCCGGCCTTGCCTGACCGCACCTCCCCGAACCGCTCCTCGGCCCACGCCATGGTGCTCCGAATAGCTTCGGCAAATGCCGGCATGACCCGCTCATCGCGTCCGATCAAGGCGACCAGCGACACTGACTTCGGCGCGCTGAACGTCAGCTCGAAACCCGGCGCTCGCTCGCCGTTGCCGCCTCTTGCAATGACGGCCCCGTTGGGCAGTTTGCCGTCCAGCACCTCGGAGAATGTTCCGGCATCCACGGTGCCGGACAGACCGAGTTCCTCGGCCCCTCCCCCGCCCCATTCGGACGGTCCCGCCTGCTCGCCGGTGTAGTAGTTGTCGGCCGCGTAATAGCTCGCCGCATCCCCGCCGCCGGCGATCGAGTTTGGGCGAACGGTCACGGCGTCTTGCTTTCCAGAGGCGGAAAGGTGAGCCGGCAGGGAAACGGCTTCTTCATGCGCTTAGCATGGGCCGCGCACTCGGCGTACCGGACCCGAAATGTGTCACTGGCGAGAAGGCCTTTTGTCTCCGCCATGAGCTCGCCAGTCGTGCGCCCATCGCCTGCCAAGCTCCATGCCGCAGGTACCGCGTCACTTTCACCCAGGAGACGAATTGAGAGCCAGCGGGTAGGTGCGGTATTGGCGAACAGCAGACAGATCAGAACAAGTCCGGCGATGCCAAGGGCGGCACCTACGCCAAGCTTTGTACGCGTATCCGACTGACGCTTCTCAATCCGGTCGAGCTGCTTTCCGAAGCCCTTTGCCTGCTCCTCGACGGCTTTAGTGACATTGCCAACGGAGACGGCGAGAGCACCCTGCGCTTCCTTGAACAGGACCGTGAAGTCGGTCTGGAACTTCGCGATCAAATCGCGGAGATGTCCGGTCCCGCCGGTCTCCTTGATGGTGGTCTTGATCGCGTCGAAACCTGCGTTCAAGGCGCCGGGTAGGTCCTTCGATTGTTGGGCGATCAGGGCCGAGACGCGACGGGTAACCTCGCCGATTTGAGCGGTCTGTTCCTCCATCCGATCGGCATGGCGGCGCTCGCGCTGTTGACGCACGGACAAGGCCGCTTGGGCCTCCCTGTCGAACATGGTGGTGACCGCCTGTTCCACGAGATCACGGATGGGGATGTTGCGCCGCTTGGACTCGGCGTCCAGCCGGCTGTGGACGTCACTCGAGACGTCGATGCGCCTGCGACCAGCGTCGGTCATCGCCGCAGTCTCGAACGCGCTTCGGCCAGCATGCGGGTCGCCAGCTCGGCCCGTCGTTGCCGCAACTGGGCAAGACCCTTCTTGCTGTCGGGGCCACGCCCGACCTGCGCTTCCGCGACGACCTCCAGGCCGGCACGGACCTTGGTCAGCTGGTCGAGAAGGATCTCGTCCAGCGGCAGCAGCTCGTCTTCGAGTGAGCGCACCAGCGTGTCCGCTACCCAGGCGCTGCGCGTCTTGCCGACCTGGCCCGCGCGGCGCTCAATGCCGGCGAGCTGGTCGGGTTGCAGGTACACCGTGATCGGTACGCGCGCCATGCGGACACCCCTTCTGCCCGGTAGCGAGTGTGCATTGCGCCTACGGAGCGCGCAAGGAGGAAGTGCAGAGCAGCGCAAGCAAAAACTGCGGGTTTCCTTGCCCTATCCGCTCTGTGGACCAGGACGGACCAGATGGTCCGGGCGCAGTATCCGCATAGGACCATGCGGCCGGAACGACGCAAATCTGCCCTTTTCTGCACCCCTTCGGGGTGCATCGGGTGTGCCCCCTAACCCTACTTCTCAGGTCGCTGGATGTTGCTGCTGTTCGGCTGGTCGGGGCTGATCCGGCGTCCGGCGGGGCAACCAGGCCGGCGTACAAGCCGGCCAGTCGGATCAGTACCGGCTCACCTTGTCGAGACTGCCCGTAAGGCCGCGAGGGTCTCCCCGTCCATCGCTTCAACCCTTTGCACCAATCGATCCCGCATGGCGCGGCGCGCTAACCGGATGAGCAAGGCCAACTCCGGCGCTTCGAACGGGTCGTTGATCGCCAGCTCGCGCGACCGCTCGCCGGCGGTGATGGTGAGGTGGAAGATGCGGGCGTCGGCTGCCGGCAACGCCGGGTCGGGCCGCGTAAAGAAGTCGATCGCATAGGCATGAGCGACGAGATTGAACCAGTCCTCCGGCGTGATTTCGTCGAGCCTGCGACCCTCCTCATGGTAGAGGGTTCCGTGCGCAGTGAACCAGCCCGAGATACCAAGGGTGACGGCGTTCGTCATGAGCTTGTACCCTCCCCTATTCCAGCACCACGCTGATGGTCATGATGGTCGGATTCAGCACCCGGCGACTCAGTTGAATGAAGCGGCATCGCCGCGTTCCCCGGGACGGCTTCGACCGTGTCGATCGCGTGCTGAAGCCGGGCGGCGGCAAGGGTGCATCCTGCCCGATCGAGCAGCGCCATGGCCATGCGCATCAGGGCCAAAGCCGTCCTGGTATACCGGTGCTCGACTTCGCTCATCGGGTCGCGTGATCCAGTCTGTCGGGAGGTCACGGACGCCAGTCAGCGGTCCTGCTCGGCGACGGGTCTCAACGTCAGATGCGGCATCAGGTTGCGCCGGATCTCGTCGTCACTGCCTAGGCCGTACCAGGTCGCGCAATGCTCTTCTTCGGAAAGCCGATGCCAGGCTTTGAGCGCCACTTCCTCGCTGATCGCGATGCCGTCGGAGGCCATCGCCGTCACGATCCGGCGCAGGTCGTGCCGACCGTCGACAAGCATCCGCTGCTCCCACTCGAGAGGCTTCAGAACCGCTTCATAGCGCAGCCGTTCGTGTCCGGACTGATGGGTCATCCGGCGTCTTCCGAACTCGTCATCGTCGCAGGCATTCCGAGCCGTTCACGCTGCTCATCGCGGGTTACGTAGCGGTCGGACTTGGCGCCCACGATGTCGGATTCGGAGCCATACCCAGCGATCACGAGAGCGGCCCGGATGAGCTCGCCAATGTCATGCGACCCGGCCTTCGCTTCGAGGCTCGCGAGCATGGGGTAAGGCAGGTCCAGCTTGACCCGGATCATCCAATCTCCCGCCGCGGTTCGGGTCGGATAACCGCCATGTCCGGGCTCGCTCCAGTCGGTGCCGGCAAAGATCAGCCGCAGGTCCGTAGAAGGGTCCGCCGACGCATAGGGCGGGGTCTCATGGGAGGGCAGAGGCGTCGGTTTAAAGTCGCTCAGGTCGAGGGTCATGATGGAGCTCCATTCAGTGTCTCAGTCGTATGCGAATTGGGCGGATCGACCCCTCAGAGTCCGTAAGTGCAGGGCGTCGAGAAGGTCGGTGCCAGCGCGTCGCGCCGCGACCAGAAGGTGGACTTGCCGTTGGGCGTCAGCCTGGTCGCAGGCACCGCGATCTCGACCATGGGTCCGCGGATCTGGATGACCGTGCCGCAGTTGGTTACGGTGCCGATCGCGAGCTCACGCCGAAACGTCTCGCGGTGCTTCTGCTCGGCTTCGCGATCGGCGACGTAGCTGTCCTGCGCGCGCTGGAACCATGCCGCCGAACGGATCTGGTCGGGGCGGTAGGCGTAGACCGCGGTGCGGGTCGGGACCATCGACACGCGGCTCATCAGCCGGCTGTCGAGGTCGCCTTTGGTAGCGACTTCGGTCGTGTCGTAGGTGATCGCGACGAAGCCGCCGAGCACCTGGTCGGCGCCGCGCGAGCACACCGCCGAGCTGCCGGACCAGAAGTGCTTGGACTCGCCCCGGGGCGGCAACCTGCGACCGAGCGCGCGATCACGGAAGGTGCGCGCCGCGTCGCCGTCTTCCGGTTCGATCCGACCGCCCTTGGCGGCGCATTCCTGCGCGAATGCATCGCGGGCGCGCTCGGCCGTCGCCGAGCCGTTGGCGGTGATCTTTTCGGAGAAGAAGCGGTAGCCGATGATCTCGTCGGCGTCGTCGAGCAGCGGAAAGACCTGCGGCGACGGGCGGGTCCGAAGCGACCCGCTCGTCTTCATGTCGGTATCGCCGCCGATGGTGATGAGGAAGCCGGCAATACCGGGTGACTGCTGCGCCATGGCCGGAATGCCCGCCAGAGCCGCTGTGAGCGCCGCTAAGACCTGAAATGCACCCTACCCTGCCATAACTGCCTCCTCGTCGTCTGGAGGCGTTCTCCGGCCCGTAAGCCGGGTGTTAGGAACCCGGGCTCTCGCGCGAGCGCTGCCGCCTTTAGGCGGAGCCCTGGACATGCGCGACAGCCACCCGGCCGACAAACATGTCGACCGGCCGAGAGACTCTGAGGTTCCTACGCCTCACCGCCGGGACTGACCGGGCGGCGCGCGGATGCTATCACGTCATTGGCACGGGAAAACGGGAAGGTTGCTCGCTCCCCTGCCCTACAGGCAGCGGCGCACGGTCCGGACCAGTTGCGCCAGCTCCGGTGCCTCGAACGGCTCAGGCACCGTCAGCAGCCGCGAGTGACCGCCATGGACGAGGCGGATGCTGTACGTGCGAGCGTCAGGGCGGAATGATGCAGCCCCATTCGGATCCGGGCAGGTGAACAAATCACTCGCCTCGGCCGCGGTGAGCAGCACGGCGACCAGTGTCGGATCGAGATCGGCGAGATGGCGAACCCGTTCGCCAGCCCGGCTGGGAAAGTGCGCGATCCCGCCGAAGATCGTCACGCCGACCAGATCCCCGCCTGTTTCCGGCTTAGAGCCGGTCACGCAGGCGCCCTGCCCTGCCTGGCGGCACGCCGCTCGCGAGCTCGACGGCGTCGTTCCTCGTCGCGCGCGACCTGGGCGGCATCGATCACCGGTGCTTCGACAAGACGAAACCCTTCCGCTCGCCGAGCAGCTTCTCTCCGTCGGACTCGCTCTGCCTGAACCTCGAATCTCAGATCGGAGCGGGTGACCACGTAATCCAACACGTGCTCATGCTGCCTGATCAGCGCGGCCAGCGCATGGACGGTCACCTCGTGGCCCACGGCCGCATCCACAGCTTGTAGCCAGCGAGGTGACGCATATCGGTGCCGTTGGACCCAAACATCGCGGCCGAGTTCCAGGCCTACTACCAGCGCCCACGCGACCGCATAGAGGCGGCTCGCCACCACAGGCGTCGTTCCGGTCACCTTGTCGACGACGGTGAGCGCGATCAGCCCGGCCCAGAAGGTTAGGATGCTGACGACCGGACATGGGTAGGTCCGGCTGACCTCCAGGCGAGCGACGAAGCGATCCAGCACCGGCACGGACTCTTTCCTGTCCGCCAATGCACATCTTTTAGCATTTCGGTCGTTTTCCATCGGATCACGCTCGCAAAAAGCTAGTCACGCGATATACGCTTTACGTATACTAGGCAAATGGTAGATGCCTGAAATGCGTTCTCCTGCCTCGTCTGACCTGCATGGTCGCATCGTGCACCTGCTCACAAAGGCACGCCGGGATGCGAAGCTGCGGCAGGTCGATCTCGCTGGGCGGCTTAGTTGGCAACAGGCTTACGTGTCGCGGTATGAAACCGGCGAGCGCCTGCTTGGCGTTGACGAGTATGTTGCCGTGGCACTGGCTATCGGAGTCGATCCGGTCATGTTGCTGAAGCAAGCTCTCGAGATTGCAGTTGGTAAGAGGGTTGATGAAAGACCAACTGAATAGCCGGCATCCGCTTAGTTGGCCGCGCCGGTGCGATCGACGAGCTGCGAGTCATGGACACGGTTCGTTGAAGACGCCGATATCACCCCACCCGTCCTTCGTCACCGCGCCACTGCACTGACTGGGGCCTGGATCAAGCAAGTCGCTGCCCGGTCCTGACGATTTACGCTAGCGCACGGCACTGGGGGTGAAATGCGACCCCAGAGCCTGCCTTTCTGAATCTCCAAAATTCAAAGAAAAGCATCTCGCGGGGTTAGAGGGTTCAATGAGAGGTTAAGAGGTTAAGGGTGCCGCTGTAGCTGCTCAAGTCAGCGACTTTCCACGATTCGTTATGGAAGGTGCGTTCCCGGAGTATCGTTGCAGCGTTCCTGAAGGATCATTGCTCGCGTTCCCGATGTATCGCCTCGCCGTTCCGGGAGTGTCGATGAGCGTTCCCGGAGTATCGATGATCGACGGACGGGTGGGAAATGAGCGCTCTGATTGAATCAGTTTGTGATGGCGTTGCGCCGGCGACGTTCAAATTGTCCGGGTCTGCGGTGCGCGACGAGGCCGTAGGGAGGATCAGTCACTCGCCACGCGATACATCCGGAACGCCATCGTCCTTGCGGATAATCTCGATGCCCGTGGAACGCGGCTTTTGCGGGACCAGTCTGCTGCAATGGACGTCGACCTCTTGCCGCTCTTTGGATACCTCCACGACGCGGCAACAGCTCTCGCCCACCAGGATCAGTTCGGCGCCCTGCAAATCCAGGCTGTAGCGGAAACCACCGTACATTCCGGGCACCGGGAACTATCAATCCCCGGAGGTCTCTAGCATGGGTGCCAGTCGTGGCAGGCGGAGTCCGCTTTTTGCCTCCAGATCACCGACGCGGCCACGGATGACGGCGTGAAAGTTCGCGCAGGCTCCGCCAAGCGCCCCGTGTGATCAGAGCCATCGTTACGGATGACGGTCCATAGCCATGCGCCACCTGATGCAGCGGCGCGAAGCCGGATGTGCCGCCCGGCCAAGAAGTGTTGGCGAGCGCCGGCGTTGTCCGGGCCATTCCAACAACCGTCGTTCAGTTGTAGCTCCGTGCCGCGTTTGCCAAATATCGCGTTGCTGCTCGATGTTCGGACGCAGAACTCCGCGCTTGCCGACGCCGTCCCACTCGGTAGCCATGACTCGGAGGTGACCTCGTTACCGCAGCGTATGTCGGTTCTTTGCATCAAAGCGCCGGACATAGCCGATGAAGGCGTTCTGGTAGCTCACCGGGGTTCGGCCTGCGTCCGCTTCGATCCAGGTGCGGAAGTCTGCGTGGAGTGTTTGATAGTCCCAGCCCGGGCATTCGGCGCGCAGCGTTGCCAGCGTGGCGTCGGTGATCTCGCCGAAGGTCGAGCGGGTGGAAAGGCTTTTCACGCTGCGGCGGATCAGCGCTGCGGCATCGACGCCGGGTTCGGCCGCAGGCTCCGCAACGGCATCGGCCTGCGGTGCGGGGGAGGATGCCTTGCCTGCTTTCGTCGTTTTGGCTGACAGCAGTGCCTTCGTTTCGCCCTCGCTTCTCCGACGCATGCGCAGCGCGGGCTCGCGCTTGCCCTCGGGCTGCTCAATCAACAGCGCATAGCCGGGCAGCTCGTCGCGCTCGGCGATCTTGGCGATCTCGAACTTGAAGCGGCGGTACTGCCCCTCGGCGCCCGACTTCTCGAACAGCGTCGGCATGGAAATGGCAAAGCCAGTCTCGCCGGCGCCGCCCGCGTGTTTGCGCGCGACCTTGTACAGCCAGCGCTCGCGCCCGCCGGTGATGTCGAAATAGGCGCGGTCGATCGACAGCACGCCGCCGGTCATCATCACGCCCTCCCAGAACCAGTTCGATAGCTCGATGGTCATACCGCGCGAGCGCTCGGTCTTCTCGTCGACCAGCTGCGTCCAGCCATCGAGCCAGCTGAACGTCGCCTCACGGCGGTTATCAGCGCGAATGTTGGTCTTGACCGTGGTCGACACCAGCCGGTCGAGTGCCTGGCCGAGCAGCTCGTAGGCGCGCCCGGTCGGCTGCCGCCCGATCGCGCGCAGCAGGTCGTAGGGCATCAGGTGGAGCTTGCGCGGCACGTCGTTGACGCCGCGGCGCGCCATGTCGGCGAGCATCGAGGCGCAGTAGATCAGGATGTCCGCGTCCCAGATCGTCGCCATGCCGTAATCAGGATTGGCCGAGACGTGGACCCACAGCTTGCCGTCCGGCGATCGGTAGTCAATCGGCTTCACCCGCTTCGACTTGGCTAGGCTGAAGAATGGCCGCTCCATCATCTCGCGCTGGTCACGCAAGGGCAGGTCGGCGAGATAGGGTAGGAACAGCTCGAACTGTTCGGAAACCGCCTCGCGGCGCGCGCGCGTCACGCGATGTTTCCCCGGGGAAACATCGACCAGCGGTTTACAAAACCGATGCTCTGCCCCTGCGTGTTTCCCCGGGGAAACATCAGCGCTGGAGTCCCTTCCCGGTTGCCTCGAGGTGGGCGAGCGCGTCGCGCAAGGCGGTCACAAGCTCGTCCGTGTCGGCGCCCGATCCCGCGTGCAAGCGGATCGTCACGCCCTGCCGGTTGGCCGATTGCACCGTCAGGGCCGTGCGACCGTACTTGGTGGCGTAGCGGTACGGCTCTGGCTTCTCCTCGCCCGCCATGAGCTTCGGCGCGTCGAGCAGCCGCCGCAGCACGTCCGCGGCAGGGTAGGGAAGGTCACCCGCTTCGCGCCGCGCCGCCTGTTCCTTGGCGACCTGCCGCGCCATGGCGGTGATCGCCTTGCCCGTATTCTTGTCGTCGAGCGCCTGGGCGAGCGAATAGGCCGGCTTCAGCTGCACGTCGCCCGGGGACGCGAAAGCTGAGATCACCACCTCGGGGATCGTTGCGACCTTGAGCATCTTGGACAGCCAGCCCTTTGAGAGCTTCAGCCGCTCGGCCATCCGCGTCTGGTGGTTGCCGTAGTGTGCCTTCAGCGCGTCGAGGTAATTGCGCGCCCGCTCCAGGTCGGACACGTCGGCGCGCGCGCGGTTCTCGAGATCCGCGAGCCGGAACGCGGCCTCGTCGTCGAGGCTGGCGACCTGTGCCACGAACTGCATGTCAGGATAACTGTGCGAGCGCAGCCAGCTGATCGACCAGTGCCGCCGCGTGCCGGCGATCACTTCGAACTCATAATCGGCATCGCCGTCGACGCGCCGTACCACCGCGGGCACCTTCTGCCCTCCCTCGGCGACGATCGAGTCGATCAGCTCGCGGCAATTCTCCTCTGAGAGGTGCGCGTACGTGCGAGCGTTGCCGGGCCAGATGCGCACGCGGGCGGGATCGAGAAGGAGTTGCGTGACCTGCCGCACCTCGCCGCTCGCGACGCGCGCAAGCGCAGACTCGCGACCAAGCAGCGTAGTGGCCCGTGGGCGCTCCGGTTGAGCCTCGCGCGCTGCTGCAGGGGAGGGGGCCTCGCCTCGCTCGGCCGTGTCGTCCGCGAGCAGCGCCGCCAGATAGTCCGATTGCTTACGCGCCATGCCGCACCTCCCTCGCAGAACGTAAGCAGGACATTGTGCAATAGGAAAGGTTAGGCCGCGGCATGAATAACCGCCTCCTCGCTAGCCGGTTCGACCCGCCCCCAGCCCTGGCGGACCAGCTGCTCCACCTGCCTAAGCGCCTCGTCCAGATTGGCGCGGCTGCGCTTGTGCGTCTTGGGCGTGCCGATCGGCTTTTCCAGCTCATACACGGTCATCATTCGCATCGCCGCGTGGCTGATCTCGGCCGACTCTAGGATCGGAACGGGAAGGAGGGCAGGGCCGAAGCTCTGCTCCATGATCGCGCGCACCATGGCGTGGCTGGGATCGTTGCCGTCGAACTTGGAGCAGATCAGCCGGACAAATTGGTAATCGACCTCGATGCCGGCCCCGGTCAGCTGGTGCAGCACCTGATCCATCATCGACAGGAACTGCACGGTCGAGCAGAAATCCGGCGTCGTCGCCGCCAGCGGCACCAGCAGAGCGTTTGCCGCCTGCATCACTGCCAGGCTGATCGTGCCGAGGGCAGGGGGCGGGTCGAGCAGAACGATGTCATAGTCGCGCGCGAGATCCGACAAACCGCGCTTCAGCTTACGGAAGCGTGCCGCCAGTACCGATCCGCCGTCGCTGCCCGCCGCGGCGAGCTCATACTCCACGTCGAACAGCTCGAGGTTGGACGGGATCAGGTCCACGTTCGGCCATGGCGTCCGCTTCACCGCGTAGAGCAGGTCCGCCTGGGTCGGGTCGATCGAGAGATAGGGGTAGAGCGTCTCGTCGCGCTTGATGTTGAAGTGCGGGTTGAAGCCGAACAGCGTCGTCGTCGTCGCCTGGCTGTCGCAATCGACCACCAGCACGCGATAGCCCTGCACCGCGAAATAGTGCGCGAGGTGCGTGGTAACGGTCGACTTGCCGACGCCGCCCTTGAAGTTCTGCACCGCGATGATCGCCGGCACGTCGAGCGGCGCGCGGACAGGGGAGGCGCCCAGCACCTCGCGCATCCGCAGCATTTCCTCGACCGTGTAGCCCAGCCGGCGTCCGCTTTCGGAAGCCGGGGCAGGGGGGAGCCGCCCGTCATCCTCCGCCATGCGGATGCGGTTGGTGGAGCAGCCGAGCAACTGCGCCGCCTCGGCGATGCCGAAGCGCACATTGAGGCCCTTGCGGCTCTCGGGCAGAAACGCCTTGCGTCGGAGGCGCTCGATCATCCGCTCGCCGGCATCGGCTAGGTCGCCGATCTGCGTCAGCACTGCACCATCCTGCGCCAAGACAAAGCCCCTTGAACCTTTTCACGCGCGACCTTGCCAGATTTCATTCAGGACGGCAAGGAAGCGGCTGAAGGGGAAACAATGCCGATCCTGCACTGGCTAACACGCGACCGCGACGTGAAGGCGGCCGATGCCGTACCGTACCGCCTGCTGGAGCGCGACGCAGCGCTTTCCGCGGGTGCGCCCGGCAGCGGCAACATGCTGATCCACGGAGACAATCTGGAGGCGCTCAAGAGCCTGCTGCCCTATTATCGCGGGCAACTGAAGTGCATCTATATCGATCCGCCATACAATACCCGCAGCGCGTTCGAGCATTACGACGAAAATCTGGAGCACAGCCAATGGCTGGCGATGATCTGGCCGCGGCTGGAGCTGCTGCGCGAGCTGCTGAACGAGGACGGCAGCATTTGGGTGTCGATCGACGACAATGAGGGGCACTACCTGAAAGTCATCATGGACGAGGTGTTCGGGCGCGCCTCTTTTCTGTCTACTATGATCTGGCGCAAGAACTACTCACCTAAGTCAACAGCTCGCCACTTCTCGGAGGATCACGACTATATCTTAGTCTACGCGCGGAGTGGCGGCGTGGAGAGCGGTTGGATCGAATGGGAGTTCACTGCAGACGCACGCAAGCTAATTCAGGAGTCGGAAACATACGCGGTCCTGAATAGACAGGCCGTGCTCGGGTTCCGATCGAGCTACGCCCTTAAGCTTTACGAGATCGGCGCGCTGCGTATCCACCGGCGACAGCCGACCTGGCGCTGCGATATCACTGCGCTTCGCGCTGCACTCGGCATAGCTCCGGACGTATATAAGGATTTCGCGCAATTGCGCCGCAAGGTGTTTCAGACGGCGAAGAGTGAGATCGACCAGCTCGCGCACTTCCGGGTTGAGTGGAAGGAGACGCGGCAGGGGAGAGCCGTGGCCGAAGTCGAGTTCCGTTTCGAGGCATAGGACGCACCCGCGCAGATCGGGACGGTGGAAGGGCTGGAGCGGCACTCGGCGGGCCGGCGCGCGCGCCGCGAGGGTGCGGTCGAGACAATCGCGGTCGCTGAGCCGCCGCGCCAGGTCAGCCCCAGGTCCGGCTGCCTGTCGTCGTGGGGATAGCGACGGACGAAACTGGTGGTGCGGCCGGCCAAGCGAATGACGCTGGCTCGAACGCGCGGCCGGCTGCCGTCTCGGACCTGATGCGTCAGGCCGCGGGGCGGATGAGGTCGGCCGACGCGGAGCGGCCGCGCGCGAAGTTCGCAAGCTTCCCTTCCGGCTCGCTGCGTTGGTCGGGAGCCGAGGAGTTCCTGGCGATCGGTCGCTCCCATGGCGGGGGATGGGACGTGGATCTCATTGCCGAGGCTTATCGCGGGCATATGGGCGATCGCCTTGCCAAGCTGAGCGGCGCCAAGCTGCAGAAGTCGTGGCAGGGTTTTTGCGAGAGCTATGTCGCGCGAAAGGGCCGGCCGAGCTGAAATTGCACCGGTGCAATTTCGATCTAGACGGGTGGCGCATAGCCCCCAAGGGGTCAGGCGAGCAGCACTCCCCGCAGTCGGGCAGTCCTGTTTTCGAAATGTGGCCTACCGTTGACGGAAAAGTGCAAATGGGGCATGCCATGCTCTCCTAGCGAAAGGACGGCCTATGGCGACCGCAATTGCGCGGGTTAGACCGGATCAGACCCGAATCAGCGCGCTCGCCGAGCGATGCTCGAACATCCTTGAGAAGCTGCGGGATGGCGCGCAGAGCAAGCGTGCCGACGAGCGACGCGAACCGATCTTCACGATCGGAAAGGCGGCTGATCTGGTGGGACGTACGCCGGCGGCGATACGCTAGGCTGAGAAGGATGGTCGCCTGCCTGAACCAGGGCGCACCGAGACGAACCGCAGGGTCGGTTATACGCTGGCACAGCTGAACGACATGCGCGGGGTGTTCGGCACGCGCCCCTGGCGCGCGGCGGACGATCCCTGCGCCGTGGTTGCCGTCCAGAACTTCAAGGGCGGAGTGGGCAAGTCGACGATTTCGGTGCATTTGGCCCAGTTCCTGGCGATCCGGGGCTACCGGGTGCTCCTGATCGACTGCGACAGCCAGGCGTCGGCAACGACCTTGTTCGGCTACGTCCCTGACCTCGACCTTCAGGAGGAGAACACGCTCTATCCGTTCCTGCGACAGGACGAGCTGGTCAGCCTCGAATATGCCATTCGCGCCACGCATTTCGACGGTCTCGACCTAATTCCGGCCAATCTGCGGCTTTTCCAGTCGGAGTACGAACTCGCGGCCAGAATGGCGCGGGGGCAGGGGACCCTGCTGGATCGGCTGCAACAGGGCATCGCTTCGGTTGCGGACCGCTACGACGTGGTTGCGATCGATCCGCCCCCGGCGCTTAGCGCGATCTCGCTTTCGGTGCTGCGGGCCGCCAACGCTCTGGTCGTGCCGGTGCCCCCCACCGTCATGGATTTCTCTTCGACCGCCGCTTATCTCGCGATGCTCGATGAGACGATGCAGGTTCTCCTTGAGCACGGCATGAACACCGATCTCGCCTTCCTCCGCTTCGTGGCGTCGAAGGTGGACGAGAACAAATCCATGCAGCGCGAGCTGATGGGACTGATGGGGCAGCTCTACGGCAATGCGCTGGTTCGCACGCCGCTTAAGGATTCGGCAGAGATCGACAACGCCAGCGCGCGGTTGATGACGGTCTATGAACTGGAGGGCCCGACGACGAGCAGGTCTGTGCGCGACCGGTGTCTGACGTATCTCGACGGCGTGAATTCCGAGATCGAGACGGATATCCGATCGATGTGGCCGAGCCACGAAGGCCGCCTGCGGCGGGAGGGACTGGCATGAGCGCGGATGGAAATTGCACCGGTGCAATTTCGGGTGAAGGAGAGGCACCATGAGCGCGAAAAACCGTAGTTTTGCGGCTAATCTGGCCGGTGCGATCGAGGCCCCGGATGATCCGCCAGCGCGGCCGTCACGGCTTGGCATGGGTGTGCTCGCCGGACGCAGCACGCGACTTGCTGAACTGGCCACCGGCGCGCTCGTCAACCGCGCGACCGAGCTGGTCGACCCCGCCCGGTGCCGGATGTGGCACGGGCACAACCGCGACTATGCCGCACTCTCAGAGGAGCGTTGCCGCGACCTGATCGACAGTCTCAAGGCGCAGGGCAAGCAGGAGATGCCGGCGCTGGTACACCGTGTCCGGGACGATCCTGATCACGACTTCGAGGTGATCTCGGGCGCGCGGCGGCACTGGTCGGTGAGTTGGCTGCGCAGCCACAACTATCCCGAGTTCCGCTTTCTCGTCGAAATCCGCGAACTCACCGACGAGGAGGCTTTCCGGCTATCCGATATCGAGAACCGCGCGCGCGAAGATATCTCGGACTTCGAGCGGGCTCGCGACTATCTCCGCGCCCTGGACGCCTATTACGGCGGGAAGCAGCAGGAGATGGCGGAGCGCATCAACGTCACGGCGAGCTGGCTCAGCCGCTATCTCGACATGGCGCGCCTGCCGGCCGAGATCATCGCCGCGTTCGCGTCGCCTCATGACCTCGGCATCAAGCACGTGACGCAGATCAAGCCGCTTTTGAAGCCCGAGGATCGCCGTTCGCGCGTGCTCGCCGAAGGGCGCCGGATCGCAGACGCGCGCGCGAGCGGGGAATCGGTTCCGCAAGCCCCCGCAGACGTGGTGCGGATGCTCGCCGCGGCCGCCGAAGCCCCCAAGAAGACAGGCTCCCCCAAGAGGATAGGAAAGGTGTCGAGCACCGTCAAGACGAGTGGCGGGACAGAGATCCTCCGCGTCAACGGCCACGGCCGAGCCGGAGTGACCCTGACCTTGCTTCCCAAGACGGGCGCGAGCCGCGCCGATGCGGAGCAGGCGCTTGGCGAGATTCTGGATCGCTTCTGGCCGGCGAGTTGACCGGACATGGATCCGTCTCACCCGCCTTCGGTGGTGCTGAGCCCCAGGCGTGCGAGGCGCTCGTCGATCGCACGCATCTCGGCATCGAAGTCGGACAGCACCGCATCGAGCGGCGGCCTCGGCGGGGGAGGGGCGAGCGGACGCCCCCGGCGGGCCGGCACGAAGCCGAAGGACTGGGCAAGGTCCGGGGGGAGGTAGGCACGCCAGCTCTGGCGCCCGCTCACCTCGACAAGCAGGCCGGAGGCTGCGGCGCGCGCCAGCAGCTTGCCGGCTCCGGAGATGGTCAGCCGAAGCCGGATCGCCACGGCACGGGGGCTCAGCACCGGCTGGACCTGGGCGAGCGCGAGGACCCGCAAGAGCGAGCCAGGCCGGCGCGCGCGCGATAGGGCATCGGCCGCGCGCAGGCGGTCTTCTTCGATCGCCTTGAGCCGCTGCAGGCCGGTTTCGGCGGCGCGGCGCAGCTGCTTCAGGTAACGCCTCACGATCGCCTCACGATCGCCGGGCTGCAGCCGCAGTGCTTTGTCGGCGCATACCAGATTGGGCAGCGTGTTGCGTGTCGCGCCAAGCTCGTTGAGGAGCATCGGCATCGCGAGCCAGGGGGCGCTGGTGCGATCGGCCCGCGCGTGGCGGGCGGTCAGCTCGAGCGCGCGCAACAGCACCGGCCTTGTGCCCCAGTCGGAAGGGGGATCGAACGTGAAGGGCAGGGCCTCCCGCCAGTGGCGACGGGGGGTCACGCGAAGGTTCGCTTGCCATTCTGTGAGCTGGGACAGGTCGTCGCCGACGGTCGGCTGCCGCGTCCGGGAGGGCAAGGGAAGCCCGCAGGCCTGGCCGAAAATGTCGATTTCGTCGATTTCTGCTCCTTGTCCATGCAGCGCTTCGGCATAGCCGCTCCACGCGGCCCGGCGCACCCAGGCGGATCGGCAGCTCGTGGCGGAAATCCATGCATCCAGGCTGGCGACGGCGGCTGCTGTGGTCTCGAGTTCGTGCGCGAGCGAGCCCGTCCAGCTGGGTATCGAAAGATCGGGAACGGGTACGGCCATCGGGCAGATAGTAGACGCAAGGGCAGTGTTTGGTCTAGCGTGTCGGTACGCACAGTGTTGATAATGGACCCTTATCAACACCCCATTGTTGAAGCTTCTATATGCCGGTAAGGATTAGGAGCCGGCTGTCCGTACGCCGGCGGGCCTCGACACCGGGGCGTAACAGGGAAGACGAGGCGTGTACGAGCATCTGAGTGACCTTGCGCAGCGGCTCGGCCGCCACATGGCCGAGCATAGCGCCAAGGGTTTGCCGACGCACTTCGACGATGCGTTGCTCGAGGCGTTCCCGGGCGAGACCCGGAAGACGTTGGGGACGGCGCTGGCCGAGCTGGAAGCGGATCGCCTCGTCACGCTCTCGCACGTGCTGGGTCCGCACCTGCCGCGGGTGCGCACCACCGTGGAGCTGTTCATCGCCAGCGACCCGGCGATCACCGGACATGATCCGGTCGAGGACTCGGTCGTGCTCGCGCGGCTGCTGCTGGAGAAGCCGGACCTTGGCGGGAACGCCGCGAAGCTCGAGGAGGCGGCGGGCTGGGAACGTCGCCGCTTCAATCCTGCCTTTGCCCTGCTGATCCCGTGCGTTCACGACGGCCGCGTCCGCAAGTCGCTCCAGGACAACTATCCCACCATGGGCATCCTGCTTGCCGACGAGGATCTGGTCCAGCTGCGCCGCTACGTTCAGCGCAACAGCGGATGATCAAGTTGACCCACAATGGAAGGCCGTTCGACGCCCGCAAGTTTGCCGCGGACATTGAAGCCAAGGCGATCGAGCTCGGGATGCAGGCGCTCGAGGAGAAGGCGAGGGGCGCCGCTGCCTCGATCGTCGATCCCGAGACTGGTAGTCACGCCAATGTGTTCGTCGATCGATTGTCGGGGAACAGGGTTGCGATCCGCACGACCGGGTCGCCCGCCTTCGCGCGTCTTCTCGAAAAGCGTCTGGGTGTCGACCCGGGAGATGTTCAGGTCATGAATGCCGCCGACGGGGCAAAGCACCCGAAAATCTATCTGGCCCACGCCAGCGAGGACAAGGACCGGGTCCGTCCAGTCGCCGAGTATCTCATGGCGAACGGCGTCGACCTCTGGTTCGACGAGTGGGAGATCGAGCCCGGCGACAGCCTGCGGCAGAAGATGGAGGAGGGCCTCGGCGCGATGACCCACTTCGTCGTGGTGTTGACCGAGACGTCGATCACCAAGCCATGGGTGGCCAAGGAGATCGACGTCGGCCTCGTCCAGCAGGTCGGCGGCAAGAGCCGGTTCGTGCCGCTGGTCGTCGACCTCGATCCCGCGAAGCTCTCGCCCTTCCTCCAGGCGATGCTGTTCCTCAAGATCGATCCCGCCAGTGAGGCGGACCTCAAGGGCCTGGTGGACCGGCTGCATGGTGTGAGCCGCAAGCCACCACTCGGGGACGCGCCGCGTTACGTGCAGAAGGCTCCGAGTGGGCTCGAAGGCTGGTCCCCCGCCGCGATCGCGATCGGCAAGCACATTGTGGAGACCAGCGCGAACGCGACGGCCGTCGACCCCATCGTGACCCTCGCCGATCTGCCGGCGGCTCTCGGCATCGCTGCCGATGACCTGCGGATCGGGCTGCTCGACCTCAAGGACGCCGGTTACCTGCGCGAGATGAACATCAGCGGGCACTATGCCCCGCAACCGGCGCTGTTTGTGGACTTCGACGAGGCGTTCATGCCCTTCAGCCCAAGCGAGGACGCGCGCACGCTCGCCAACCGGATGGTGACAGGCGAGGAGCGGGCCGTCGACACCCGGCAGCTCGCCGAAACGCTGGGATGGGAGCCGCGCCGGATGAACAGCGCCATCTGCTATCTCGAGCGGGCCGGTGCCATCAAGGCGCGGCACGCGCCCGCCTCCGCCCCCTGGCGGGCCGTGCAGCTCGTTCGCACCGACGAGACCCTGCGCTTCGCGCGTAGCCATGGCTGAGCCTGGCCTGGTTCGTGCCGAGACGGCGCCGATCAGCGAGGTCGTTGCGCAGGTCGAGGCGCTCGCGCCGGCGCGGCGGCTTGCCGACCCCCAGTTGGTCGCAGCCGCCGCCCGGGCCTGGTCGGTCAACACGATCCGCGCCTTCCTGTCGGACCTGAGAATCTGGGATCAGTGGTGCCGGCGGCGTGGCCTGACGACCGCCCGGGCCGACGCTGATGCGGTCGCTGCCTATCTGCGGGCTCTGTCGGGAGTCGAACAGGATCCGCGCAATCCGCTGAAGCGGCGGGCGCCCGCGACGATCGAGCGCTATCTGGTGAATATAGGCTGGGCCTACCGCATGGCCGGGCTCGAGGACCCAACCGCGGCGCCGCTGGTGCGGCTCGAGCTCAAGGGCTTGCGCAAGCTTCTGGGAACGCGACAGCGGCAGGCGCGGGGTATCCGGTTCAAGGGTGAGGTGAGCGACCTCGACGACCCGGCGACCGGAATCTGTCTCGCCCATCTGCTCAAGGCCTCCCGGCGCGACATGCTGGGCGCGCGCGATCGCGCGCTCCTGCGCGTGGCGTACGACAGCGGCTGCCGCCGCTCCGAGCTGGTCGCGATCCTGTGCGAGGCGATCGAGGGGCCCGACCCCGATGGATCCGGAACCCTGTTCATAGGCACGAGCAAGACCGACCGCGAACGGGCCGGCGCGCTCGCCTATCTGTCACCGGCGACCATGCAGGCGATCGAGGAGTGGCGGCAGGCAGGAGGGATAAAGACCGGGCCGCTTTTCCGGCGGGTCGAGACCTATTTCGACGGAGGGGTTCGGTCGGTGGGGGAGGGGGCTCTTCACCCGAACACGATCACCCTGATCTACCGCCGCCTCATTCGCGCGGCGTTCGACAAGAAGCTGCTCGGCACAATGAGCGAAGCCGAGCTGGAGCGCTGGGTGGCGGCTGTCTCCAGCCACTCGATCAGGGTCGGGGTCGCGCAGGACAATTTCGCCGCTGGCGAGAGCCTGCCCGCGATCATGCAAGCCTATCGCTGGCGCGACCCCAAGACCGTCATGCGCTACGGCGCGCGGCTCGCCGCCAAGAGCGGGGCGTCGGCGCGCCTCGCACGCCGCTTTCAGGAGAGCCGTTGAGCGATGGTCAGGATCACCGTGACGGAACCAGCCAAGCCGGAACGGCGTCGTCGCACGCTCGACCCGATAACCGTCTCCGAGATTGCCGCGGGCAGCCTTCAGGAAGGGCAGGAGCTCGATTTCAAGCGGGAAGTGAACCTCGACAAGCCGGAGGCGAAGATCCCGCTGCTGGACGATGTGGTCGCGTTTTTGAGCCGAGGCCCTGCCCGCATCATCGTCGGCGTCGAGGAGAAGGGCGGCCGCTTCGAGAGCTTCCGCCCGATTTCGGGCGATCCGGACGAGACGGCGCTGCGCCTCCAGACGGTGATCCAGGACGGTATCACGGCCGTTCCCTTGGACGTGCAGGTCGTGCCGATCCACCTTGAGGAGGGGTTCATCCTCGACATCCAGATCCCGCGGCACGCCGGCGCGCCGTTCATGAACCGGCTTTACGGCGGCTATCTGATCCGGTCGGGCGCGCGCAATCTGCCGATCGATCCGGGGATGCTGCGCAGCAGGTTTGTCGACGAGACCGCGTGGATGAGCCGGCTCGAGGAACTGACCGCAAGCGAGGATGCCAAGCTTGCCGCCAGCGGTCGCGTGGTCGCACGCCAGGCACTGCGGATCGGGATCCTGCCACAGGAGCACTTCGACCATCAGCGCCGGGCGTTCGAGCACGGAGACCATGTCCGCTACCCAGGACCCGTATTCCACGAACATTCCGATCCCTGGTTCAAGGCGGCCGAAGATGGCCATGAGCTCTTCGCCAGGGACCTGAGGTCGCAGGGGATCGAACGCTTGTTCATCCGTGATGACTGGTTCGTCCATGCCCAGGCAGCCTTCGCCATCCAGCAGCTGAGCGGGGAGGGGATCGCCGCGCTCAACGAGACTGGCAACGAGCTCGCCTCGCATCTCGCCATCGCGATGATGCCGTTCTCGAGCGCGGGCACCTACGGTAAATTCTTCCAGGGCGAGGTCTCGTTCGAGCTGCAGGCACAGCTCACGGTGTTCGAGCTGTCCGACCTGTCCTCGCGCGAGGAACTGCGCAGCGTCGTCCTGACCGCGATCATGTTCATGTCGCAGCAGATGATGCGGAAGGTCGACCGCTCGATTCCCAAGGCGCTGCTCCTGGACGAGGCCTGGCAGATGCTTCGCGGTGGGGCGATGGCCGATTTCATCGAAACCTACGCCCGCACGTGCCGCAAGTATGGCGCCTCGTTGGTGACGGCCACGCAGTCGCTCAACGACTACTACAAGTCGGCCGGGTCCATAGCCGCCCTCGAGAACAGCGACTGGTTCGTGATCCTCCAGCAGAAGCCGGAAACGATCGCCGACTTCAAGAAGCACGATCGCTTCGAGATGGACGACTATACCGACGCGCTGCTCCGCTCGCTCAAGCGCAACGGCTTCGAATATTCCGACATCATGATCAAGGGGCCGGAGACGCTGGCGGTCGGCCGGCTGGTCCTCGATCCCTTCTCTGCCGCGCTGTGCCTGTCGGTCGCGTTGGTCGTGGGGTTCTTCGCGCAGTTCCATGCCGCCCTTGGCCGGGCTGCGCCGTGCTTCGCGGCCGCGCTGCTCGCCGCGGCGGCGCTGTACACCTGGCGGTACCGGGGATCGTCGACCTGTCCGACCTTGTCGCGGACAGCGCGGGCGTCGCGCGCATCGTGCTCGAAGCAGTGCAGGACATGCTGCTACGCGTCGCGCTTCAGACCGCGCGGGACGATTACGAGACGCGGCGCGAGCGTCAACGCGAGGGGATCGAGATCGCCAGGCGGGCAGGGCGGTATAACGGCCGCAAGCCGGACACGGCACTACACAAGCGCATCGTCGGCCTACGCCACGCGGGCATGAGCATCGCGCGCACCGCCGAGCTGGCGGGGTGCAGCATTGCCCAGGTGAAGCGGGTGACCGCGCTGCATCGGGGAACCCTGATCTCCAGCCGACAAAGCGAAGTCATCGGCGAATAGCGATCCAGATTGCGCGACGAGCTAGTCAGCTGGCGGCATGAGCTTCGACCAGCCTCAGCGCCGGCGAACCAGCACAAGTGCGTAGCCGCAGAGGATCGCCAAGCTGAACCAGGTGAGTGCGTAAACGAGGTGATTGTTCGGAAACGACACCACGGTCATGCCACCTGACGGCCAGCTGCCCGGGATCGGCGTCGCGTCTGCATCGATGAAGTACGGCATCACAGCCGTCAGGCCGCGTCGAGCGGCGATCGCCGCAACATCGCGCGAGTACCACCGATCTTCCGCTGGTCTGTTCGGTCTGAGGACGCGACCGCCCGGCTCGCTGAGGCGAAGGAGCCCCGCCACGCGCGCAGGCCCGAGTGGCAGCGCGGCCGCTCTGGTCCGGCGATCTGCGCGTTCAGGTGGGACGAACCCTCGATTGACGAGAACGGTGACGCCATTGGGTGTCACGACGGGAGTTAGAACCCAGAAACCGTTACCCTGTTCGGTCACGGCCTGCACCAGCGTCTCGCGGTCGTGCTGGAAACGCCCGACGATCATGACGTGGCGATACTGCCAATCTGATGCGGGCCGTCGGCGCCAGTCGGACAACGACGGCGCCGTGACTGGAGGAGCGTGGATCCTTTCATCCACCGCCTCGATAAGGGCGAGCTTCCACGTGCGCCGCTCAACCTGCCAGATGCCGAGAGCGGTGAACAGGAGGAGCCCGGCGAAGGCCAGGCCGGCCAGCAGCCATCGCCCTTTCGCGGACCGGCGCAGCTCGCTCACCGGGCAATCCCGCGCTGCTAGCGAACCGGTCCAATCTGCCCGCCAGGCATCGGCATCATGTTTGTGTTGAGATGGAACATGACCCAGATCGATCCGCCAATTGTGATGATGACGATCACGGCCGTGAACAGGAACGCCAGAAGCGTCCAACCGCCCTCGGACCGGGTGTCGAGGTGAAGGAAGCAGACCACGTGAACGACGATCTGGATCAGCGCGAGAGCAAAGATCACCGCCGCGATCCAGCCGGGTGCGGGGCCGGACTGTGACATCACCAGCCAGAACGGGACAACGGTGAGCACGATCGCCAGCAGCGACCCGATCCGGTAGCCGAGCCGGCTGCCATGCCCGTGCGTGTCGCCGTGCGCGTGGAGCGCGGCGTCGTAGGCTTCGGTGCTCAACGGATCACTCCATACAGATAGACGAAGGTGAAGACCCCGATCCAGATGATGTCGAGGAAGTGCCAGAACATCGACAGGCAGATGAGCCGGCGCTTCATCGGCTGGATGAGGCCGTGCTGACCGATCTGGACCAGCGAGGCGGCGATCCAGATCAGGCCCACCGTCACATGGGCGCCATGCGTGCCCACCAGTGTGAAGAAAGCTGACAGAAAGGCGCTGCGCTGCGGCCCTGCACCCTCTGCGATGAGGTGCGAGAACTCGTAGAGTTCGACGCCGACGAAGGCGAGGCCGAGCAATCCGGTGATCGCGAGCCAGAAGCGGGTCGGCCCGACGCGGCCCGCTTCCATGTGCGGCATCGCCTCGCCGAAGGTGATCGAGGAGGCGAGCAGGAAGGCGGTGTTCAACGCGACGAGCTTCAGGTCGAAGATCTCGCGCGGTACGGGACCACCGGCGTAGCTAGTGCTCACCACCCCGAACATCGCGAACAGCGAGGCGAAGATGAGCGCGTCGCTCATCAGGTAGATCCAGAAGCCGAGCACGGTGGCGCCGTTGCCGCCGTGATCATGGTCTTCCTGTTCGGCGAGATGCCAGGTCGTGCTCGCCTGGCGAGGCCCAAGTACGTGGTCGGTCATGTCAGGCTCCGGCGGCGAGCAGCTGCCGCCGCTCGCTCTCTGTGCGGGTCACTTCGTCCGCGGGGATGAAGTAGTCGCGCTTGAAGTTGAAGGTGTGACCGACGGCCACGATGAGCAGCCCCGCGAAGCTGAGCGCAGCCAGCCACCACATGTACCAGACCATGCCGAAGCCGAGCGCGAGAGCGAGGCCCGCAAGGATCACGCCGCTGCCCGTGTTGCGCGGCATGTGGATCGGGCGGAAGCCGTCCGCCGGCCGCTCATAGCCTCGTGCCTTCATGTCATACCAGGCATCGAGGTCATGGACGACGGGCGTGATCGCGAAGTTGTAGGCCGGGGGCGGCGAACTGGTCGACCATTCCAGGGTCCGGCCGTTCCACGGGTCGCCCGTCACATCCGCGAGCTGCTTGCGCTTCACGAAGCCGATCACGATGCTCATCACGAAGCCGAGGATACCGACCAGGATGATCACCGCGCCGATCGCGGCGATCACGAAATAGGGCTGGATGCTGATGTCGTCGAAGTGGTGCACGCGTCGCGGCTCGCCCATCAGGCCCACCACGTAGATCGGCGTCCAGGCGACCCAGTAGCCGATCACCCAGCCCCAGAAGGCAACCTTGCCCCAGAACTCGTCGAGCTTGAAGCCGAACGCCTTGGGGAACCAGTAGGTCATGCCCGCGAACAGCGCGAACACGACGCCGCCGATGATGACGTTGTGGAAGTGGGCGACGAGGAACAACGAATTGTGGAACACGAAGTCGGCGGGAGGAATGGCGAGCAGCACCCCGGTCATGCCGCCGACCACGAAGGTCAGCATGAAGGCGACGACCCATTGCATCGGCAGCTCGAAGCGGATGTCACCCTTGTACATGGTGAACAGCCAGTTGAAGATCTTCGCGCCCGTCGGGATCGAGATCACCATGGTGGCGATGCCGAAGAAGCTGTTCACGGTCGGCCCTGCGCCCATCGTGAAGAAGTGGTGCAGCCAGACGAGATAGGACAGGATCGTGATGACCACCGTCGCATAGACCATCGACGAGTAACCGAAGAGCGGCTTGCCCGAGAAGGTGGCGGTTATTTCGGAGTAGATGCCGAACGCCGGCAGGACCAGGACGTAGACCTCCGGGTGTCCCCAGATCCACACCATGTTCCAGTACATCATCGGCGCGCCGCCGAGCTCGTTGGTGAAGAAGTTGGTGCCGACATAGCGGTCGAGCATCAGCAGGAAGAAGGCGGCGGTCAGCGCCGGGAAGATGGCGATCGCCAGCACGTTGCTGCACAGCGCGGTCCAGCAGAAGACCGGCATCTTCATCAAGGTCATGCCCGGCGCGCGCATCTTGATGATGGTCGCGACCATGTTGATGGCGGACAGGGTGGTGCCCACGCCCGCGATCTGCAGCGACCAGAGGTAATAGTCGACGCCGGTATCGGGGCTGTAGGCGAGCTCGGCAAGCGGCGCGTAGGACAGCCAGCCGGTGCGAGCAAACTCGCCGACGAACAGCGAGATCATCACCAGCACGGCGCCGGCGGCCGTCAGCCAGAAGCTGAGATTGTTGAGGAAAGGGAAGGCGACGTCACGCGCGCCGATCTGGAGCGGCATCACGAAGTTGATGATGCCCACCACCAGCGGGATCGCGACAAAGAAGATCATGATCGTGCCGTGCGCGGTGAAGATCTGATCATAGTGGTGCGCCGGCAGGTAGCCCTGGTCGGCTCCGAAAGCGACGGCCTGCTGCGCCCGCATCATGAGCGCGTCCGAGAAGCCCCGCAGCAGCATGACGATGCCGAGGATGATGTACATGATGCCGATCTTCTTGTGATCGACGCTCGTGAACCACTCGCTCCAGAGATAACCCCAGAGGCGGTACTTGGTCACGGCACCCACGATGCCGAGCCCGAGCAGGGACACGACGATGAAGGTGGTGAGCAGGATCGGCTCATGGAACGGGAATGATTCCCAGGTCAGCCGACCAAAGACGGATTTGAGCAGTGAGTCAGACATCGTGCTTCCGTTCGCGGGGGATCAGGCCCGCACGGCGCGGGTGGCGCCGGGGACGGGGAGGGGGGAAACCGCGGACATGTCGCGGTTGCGCTGGTCGCCGGGCCTGGTCTGCCCTGGCGCACCCGGCTGCTCGGGTTTGGTGACGTTCGGACCCGAGCCCTTGTCTTCAGGCGCCTTTTGAAGCGCCGGCACCGGCTTTTCGCCCATGATCGGCGCAGCACCACGCCCCGGCGCCATCCCCGCGCCCATGCGATGATCGCCGGGGGTGCCGCCGCCCCGCGCCATGTCGCGTGCCATCACGTCTATCATGCAGGGCTTGCCGGCCTCGACGCAGCGGTTGACGATGCGGTCGAACAGGCCGGACTGCACGGAGGCGAAGCGCATCACCGGCACCTTCTCGCTGGGCTTGGCGAGATCGATATAGTTGGCGGTCTGAAGGGCGCGGCCGCCTGCCTTTATGCGCGAAACCCAGCGGTCGAAGTCGGCCGGGGTCTGGCCGTAGAATTTGAACCGCATGTCCGAATAGCCCCGACCTGTATAGTTGCCCGAATAGCCCTCGCTCGTGACCGGCTTGTTGATGACGGCGTTCAGCTCGGACTTCATCGTCGGCATCGCGTAGATCATGCCCGCGAGCGTCGGCACGTACAGGGTGTTGAACTGGTCGGTCGAGGTGATCGAGAAATGCACGGGCACGTCGACCGGGAGCGCCAGCTCGTTCACCGTGGCGATACCAAGGTCAGGGTAGACGAACAGCCACTTCCAATCGAGCGCGATCGCCTGGACCTCGAGCGGCTTGGTGCCGGCAGGAATCGGCCGGCCCGGCCCGAGGCGCTCCAACGGACGGAACGGATCGAGGAGGTGCGTGCTCGTCCAGGTCACGGCGCTGAGCGCGATGATGATCAGGAGCGGGCACGCCCAGATCACCAGCTCGAGCGTTGTCGAATGGTCGAACTTCGGATCGTAGGTCTTGTTGGCGTTGCCCCGCCGGTACTTTCGGGCGAACACCACCGTCAGCACCATGACCGGCACGATGATCAGCAGCATCACACCTGTCGAGAACAGGATGAGGTCGCGCTGCTGGACGGCGATGTCGCCGGCCGGGTCCAGGACCACCATGTTGCAGCCACCGAGCAGCGCGGGTAGCGCCAACGCAGGCAGGCGCAAAGCCCACCGGATGAGGTTCGATCCTGTTCTCAACATGCGTTCCCGCTAATCCTCCCATCGTCGACCGACTTTGACCGGGGTCAAAGGTCGGCTGATTGCTTGAAGCTAGGCTGAAACCATCATCGGCCCAGATCGTTGCGACCCACGTGCGCAACCTGCCTGGGGCGGGCGGTATGGAGGACGTTGAGGGATGGTAGCCAGTACCCTGGGCACGGCGAATTCGACGCCGCTGGAGCGCGACGCGCGCCTGATTAATGCCCGTGAGCACAAGGTTCGTCCAGCAGATATCGCCGTCGGCGTAATCATCGGCCGATCGACGGAGTTCTTCGACTTCTTCGTCTACGCCATCGCATCAGTTCTCGTCTTCCCGAGCCTGATATTCCCGAACGTTAGCGCACTCCAAGGTACCATCTACTCGTTTGCGATCTTCGCACTTGCTTTCGTGGCTCGTCCATTCGGCGCCTTCGCCTTCCTATGGCTTGACCGACGTCACGGTCGCGGTGTGAAGCTGACGATCGCGATGTTCTTGCTGGGCGGATCAACTGCGGCCATGGCCTTCCTGCCTAGCTATGCGCAGCTCGGAAGCGTGGCGGCCGTCCTTCTCGCCCTGTTTCGCATCGGCCAGGGTGTCGCTCAAGGAGGTACCTGGGACGGCCTGCCTGCGCTTCTCTCACTCAACGCACCGGCCAATCGTCGCGGCTGGTTCGCGATGATCCCGCAACTCGGCGCGCCGATCGGGCTGTTTGTGGCGGCAGCGGTCTTCGCCTTCCTGCTGACGACGCTCAAGCCTGCCGACTTCCTCGATTGGGGCTGGCGCTACCCGTTCTTTGTCGCCTTCGTCATCAACGTCGTCGCCCTGTTCGCCCGTCTGCGCCTGATCTCGACGCCGGAGTTCGAGGAGCTCTTCGAAAGCCGCGAGTTGCAGCCCTCGCCGGTGGGTCAGATGCTTCGCGAGGAAGGGCGGACGGTCATTCTGGGCGCCTTCGCCCCGCTCGCGAGCTTCGCGCTTTTTCACCTGGTCACGGTATTCCCGCTCTCATGGGTTGTGCTCACGTCCGGCGAGACGGCGACGCACTTCCTCGTGATCGAGATGGTCGGTGCGGCTGTCGGTCTCGCAGCAGTCGCGGCTTCGGGGATCGTCGCCGATCGCATCGGCCGACGGACGCTTCTGGGCGTCTCGGCGGTGATGATCGGCGCTTATAGCGGGTTTGCGCCGCAGCTGCTCGGGCGGGGCCCCGCCGGCGAGTGGATCTATATGCTGCTCGGCTTCGTTCTGCTGGGGCTATCCTTCGGCCAATCGTCGGGCGCGACCAACAGCAGCTTCTCGGCGCGGCACCGTTATACGGGCGCCGGGACTACGGCGACCGCCTCCTGGTTCATTGGCGCCGCCTTCGCGCCCCTGGCTGCCCTCCTGCTCGCGAGCAACTTTGGCCTTATCTCCGTCGGTGCCTATCTTCTCTCCGGCGCCGCCTGCACGCTGGGTGCACTCGCGCTGAACCGCGAGTGGGGGCGTCGAAGCGCATGACCGGAGCAAACGCTATGGAAAGCACAACCTTCGGCCGAGCGGACACCGGGTTCAATCACCTGGTCGTCCTTGCCAATCCGGCCGTCGATGGCTTCGACCACGCGATCGCGGCCGCCTATAAGCAGGAGGTCGAACGCCTGCATCAGTCGGTGCACGTCCGTGACCTCTATGCGCTCGGTTTTGATCCGGTGCTGCGCGCGGATGAACGGCCGACCGAGCCCGGATGGTCGCCGTCGCCCGACGTGGCGGCAGAACTCGAACTGGTCCGCCGGTGCGATATCATCGTCTTCGTCTACCCGATCTGGTTCGGCCTGCCTCCGGCCATGCTCAAGGGCTATGTCGAAAGGGTACTCGGCGCCGGCTACAGCTTCCGCGATCTTCAGGTCGCGGCGGGCCAGCCGCCTGTGGCGGGCAAGCCCCTCCTGTCGTTCAGCACGTCGGGAGCATCGTTGCCGTGGCTCGACGAGCAAGGGCAGGTTCTCTCTCTCAAGGACATCTTCGACGTCTATCTCTGGCGCGGGCTCGGCATGAGCCAGGCAGACCATGTGCGGATCGACTCGGTGGTGCCCGGCATGAACGCCGCCTATGCCGCCGAGCAGCTTGAGCGTGTCCGGGCAGCAGCCGAGAAAGCCTGCGCCAATCTCGCCTCGGGCCGGTATCGCGAACAGGCTGAGGCCGCGGTTCGACGCCGCGCCGCCTCGGAGCAGGATCACGCGTCCTGAGCGAAGGCTTGAGACAAAGCGCTTTGAACTGACCGGTCGGAAAGACGTTCTGTCGGTGAGGAGCGAATCCTATGAAAGAAGTCTTCGACGAGGCATCCAAGGCGGAAGAGGTTCAGGGCGTTGTCGTTGTGACCGGCCCCGACTCGGTTGATGTCGCGATGACGCCCGCGGCGGCGCTTCGCTCTGCCGAGCGGATCAGTTCAGCGGCTGTCGAAGCGCTGATCGGTGAGAGCGGCCGGAACGCCAAGGACTCGCACTGAGCAATCAGGCGCGCAGCGCCGCTACGGGTGCATGAAGCGACCAGATCAGGCCGGACGGCAATTCCTGGATGTCGGCTTGACCCCGCAGCCGGCGCGGTGTGGCGGTGAGCAGCAGACGCTTGCCGAGACCGTCGGGCAGGGGCGACCGATGCCGCGGACCGTCGCGCTCAGCCCATTGCAGCCATAGGTAAGGCTCATCCAGCGCGCTCACCTCCCAGCGTACTTCTACATAGCCGCCCCGGACCGTCAGCGCGCCCGAACTGAGGGCATGGACTTCAAGTTCATGCAGGGCGAGCGCCAGGGCGGCGCCGTTCGCCGAGGCGATCGGAAGGGGAGGGCCCTTGATCCGGATCCGACCGGTCCCGCCCTCTGCGAGCGCGACGCGCACCAGAGTGTCGAGGTCGCTGAACTGCGCATGCGGTTGCAGCATCAGGTCGGCAATCCGGGTCAGCATAGCGACCCGTGCCGCGATCTCCCGTCCTGCTTCAAGCGCCGGGCGATCGCCGTCGAGTGCTTGGCTGATCAACGCCGATACGATGGCGAGAAGATTGCGAAGCTGATGGCGCGCCGCACCGATAGAGATAATCCCGTCGGTCGCGCCGGCAAGAGCGTCCCCTCGGCTCAATCCGAGCTTCTCCGCGGCGAGGGGAAACGGATCGCAGAGACGTTCTTCCGTGCCGTCGAGCAGCAGCAGAACGGTTTGGTCGCCATCGGCGATGATGTGCGACACTGCAGCCGGGGCGACGCTGAGCGCGCGCCCGTCCGGCGTCGTGAACACATGTAGGTCCGGCGTCTCCTGTCCGGCCGATGCAGAAGCTGAACTAGGCTTGCCGTGATGCTCGATGGCAACGCCGTCTCGATTTGAAGAGAGCGGCTTCACTCCGACCACATCCAGCGCGCTCGAGAGACGAGCCGCAAAGGCGCTGTCGCCGACTTGTGCTTTGTCGAGAAGCGCAAGTGCCCGGCGCGCAAGTTCTACAGCCGCCTTTTCTCCATCCTGGCCGATCATCGTTCTCCTCGCTTGCCGGTCCACGCACACTTAGAGCAAGGCGCGTGGCGTTAACCGGTAGCGTAGTGCTCACCTTCCGACCAACTTTGATTCCCGTCAAATGCAGCGGAGGAAAACCGTGGGAAGGAGCAGGCTGGAGGATCGCCCCGTGGACAACAAGCCCATCGATCGACAGGTGCTTCCGTTTCGCAGACGCTGGCACGTCATCGCCGAAGTCGATCTGGCACCGCTCCTGGCCGACCATGCGGCGGTCAGGCGGATGTGTCGCTCGGTCGAAGCTTTGGCCGATCGCCTTGCGGACGTGCCCGGGCCCGAGGAGCGGTATGCCGTCGCTGACCAGATCGAGCGATGCATCCGCGATCACGTGACCATCACCAGCGCGTTCCTCGAGCGCATGTTCGCCGGCCAGGACCTCGCCTTCGGCGGGGGGCTGTTGACCCGCATATTGCTTGACCAGATCGCCGACGGAGTTCACGCCGAGGACGTCATCGACGCATTGCGGGTCGATGTTCTCGATCCGGAGAGCGTCGAGATGCTCGGCTACATGCTCCGTTGCCTGTTCGATAGTTGCCGGCGCGCGCTGGACTTCGAGGAACTCGCGCTGCTGTCACTCGCTGGGCCGCGCCTGTCGCGAGAAGCCCGCGAAGCTCTGGAGTACATTCTGGACACTTCTGCCGCAGGCGCAGCCGCTTAGGCTGCTGCGGCGATCGCCTCGAGCGCTGCCCGGTCGGAGATCGTCACGGCGCGCGAGCCGGGCAAGGTGATGATGCCCGAGGCTTTCAAGCGCGTCAGTTGCCGGCTCACGGTCTCGATCGTCAGGCCGAGCACATCGGCCATCTGGCCGCGGGTGAGCGGCAGATCGAAGGTGAGCGGGCCGCCAGGCGCAGGGCGGCAGCCGCCCGCTCCGACCTTTGCGGCCATTTCGAGCAGGAAGTCCGCCACTTTCTCGCTCGCCGACTTGCGTGCCAGCATCAGCATGCGCGAACGCGCCTCCTGAAGCGCGGTCAGGGTTCGCTGGAGCAGCAAGCGCTCCATGCGGACATGATCTTCGAGCACGTGCTCAAACTGTCGTCGCGGAAAGACACACAGCTCGACGTCGGTCAGCGCCTGGACAGTATTTTCAGCCTCTTCGGCGTAGGGCTGCCCGACGAAGTCGGCCGGATAGAGCAGCCCGACGATCTGCTCGCGGCCATCCGGCGTCGAAGTCGCGAGCTTCAGCATGCCGCTCAGGAGGTTGGCACAGATGACGCTTTCATCACCGGCCCAGATAATGGTGGAACCGCGGGGGTAGAGGCGACGATCCCCGATCGAATTGAGCGCCTGCAGTTCACCGTCGTTGAGGCTGCCGCACAAAGCGGCGTCGCGAACCGCGCAATCCGAGCAGATGTTCGAGCTTGCCATAGGGGCGATATAGCAACCGCTCTCCCCGTTGTCCTCCCAGAAACCCGGTAAGCTACCGTCTGACCGACAGAAAGGCGGGTTCGGAGGCCTGAGAGGCAAATTCCTCTCAGGCCCGGTTCCTAGAGCCTGACCCCGAGGCCGACGCCGAACACCAACGGATCGAGATGCAGCTTCACCTGCTGCGTTCCGGCGGCCGTGGTTTGCAGTCGGGCTGTGGTGTCGATGTCGATATATTTGACGTCGAGGTTGAGGAAGACCTTGCGGGTGAGATCTACATCCACGCCCGCCTGCGCGGCCCAGCCGAAGCTGTCCTTCATGTGAACGCCGGTGGACCCCACTGCCTTCTCGAGCCCTGCAGAGGCCTTCTCGCTCCAGAAGATCGTGTAGTTGAGGCCGGCACCGACATAAGGTCGGACGTGGCTCGCCGGCGCAAAATGGTACTGAGCCGTCAGGGTCGGCGGCAGCACCCACGTCGAGGCGAGCCGACCGATGGAGCCGGTCGTCCCGGTTCGACCGTCCGCATGGTGCTTGGTCGTCGAGGCGATGAGTTCGAAGCCGACATGATCTGTCGCCATATAGGTGGCATCGACCTCGGGCATGAAGCTGTTGTCCACCCGGACCTTCTCGCCCGGGAAGGCGGGGAGCACGCTTCCGGAGCGCTCGTTTGGTGCGACCATGATGGCTCGCAGCCGCAACAGGACGTCCCCCGACTTGACCCCGGTCTGCTGGTCTGCATTCGTCTGCGCAGCCGCGGGAGCCGCTACCGCTGAAAGGGCGAGGGCGCCTGCTGCGCTGATGAACACTGTCCGCTTCATACAAACCTCCGTGGTGATGATCCACGGCTAGGAAGGGTTGAGCGGGCGAACTTTGACGACCGTCAAAGACGATCGCGGGAGTTTGTTGCACTCGGGCATGTATGTGGACCTATCACCCCGATCTTCTGGCGCGCCCGGTGCCTCGCTATACGAGCTATCCGACGGCTGCCGAGTTCACCAGCACCGTCGACGGCTCGGATCTGGCGGGCGGCCTTGCGGGCGTGCGGCCGACTGACGACATCTCGCTTTACCTGCATATTCCGTACTGCCGGGAAATCTGCTGGTATTGCGGGTGCAATACGGGAGCAGCGACCAGAGAAGCGCGGCTGACTGCCTACATCGATCGCTTGCACGATGAGATCGATCTTGTTGCCGCCCATATCGGCGGACGCGGACAGGTGCGGCGTATCGCGTTCGGCGGCGGGAGCCCTAACGCCATAGCACAGCAAGCGTTTTCGGCTCTGCTCCAGCACGTCAAGCGCGCCTTCGATTGTTTCGAGCCGATCGTCTCGGTAGAGCTCGATCCGCGCGGTTTCGATGAGGGATGGGCGTCGACGCTGGCTGATGCCGGGGTCCGTCGGGCCAGCCTTGGCGTTCAGACATTCGACCCGGCGATCCAGGCCGCGATCGGCCGCGTGCAGCCCCACGAACATATCGGGCGGACAGTGGAGCTTCTGCGGCAGGCCGGTATCGACAGCCTCAACTTCGACCTCATGTACGGATTGCCCGGCCAGGATGTCGCAAGCTTGGCCGGGACGCTGGAGGCTGCGCTCGCGTTCGCTCCCGACCGACTGGCCGTGTTCGGCTATGCGCATGTGCCGCAACTCATCCCCCGTCAGCGCCGCATCGACGCCTCGCGCCTGCCCGGACCCGAACAGCGGTTCCAGCAAGCAGCGTACGCCTATGAGCTACTGCTCGGTCGCGACTACCGGGCTGTGGGCTTCGACCATTTCGCACGCGCCGAGGATCCGCTCGCGCTAGCGTCGGCAGAAGGGCGGCTGCGCCGGAACTTTCAGGGCTTCACGGACGACGCTGCGGATTATGTGCTCGGCCTGGGTGCGAGTGCGATCAGCGCTCTTCCCGACCGGCTTCTCCAGAACGAAAAGAACACGGGGCGTTGGCATCTGGCGGTCGGGGCCGGACGGCTGCCGGTCGAGCGGGGTAGCTACCGTAGCCCGGACGATCAGGCCCGTGGCCTCATTATCGAGCAGATCCTCACGCGCGGATCGGCGGACCTCACGCCCTTGCTGGACCGCGCCTGCTACCGAGCGCCCCTGCTCGACTTCGAGCGACGCGGCCTGCTCGCCTGGGAAGGGGCCCGGATCGTCCTGACGGACGGAGCGCTCCCCTATGCTCGAGCGGTCGCGGCGCGTATCGACGCTTATCGTGACCAAAGCACCGGTCGCTTCAGCAATGCCATCTGACGCTGCCCCAGCTTTCCGCGAAACGCTCCCTGCGAAGGATGTGGGAGGAGCGTTCGAGAACATGCCGTGCGACCTATGCGCTTCTTTCCAGCCTGAGAACGGTGAGGATCGGCGCGATGCCGGCCGGCGCTATGCGGTGCGCAGGGGTCAGGCCATCGGCGATATCGCGGCTACCGACAGCTGGTGCGCCAGCTTAGCGACCGGTGTCCTGCGCATCGACGCGTCGCAAGGCGCGGCGCCGCGAACGGTCGGGCTGATCTTCCCAGGACAGATCGTCGCTCATCCCTTCGACGCCGACCCGTGCGGCACGGCAGTTGTTGCCGTGACGCGCTCGAACATCTGCCTTCATGCACGCGGCGATCTGCAACACGTCACCGAGCACTATCCGAGCATCAGGCGGTTGCTCCTGCGCAGCGCATTTCAGACCCTTGCCGAAACGCGGCGGTGGATGCTCGTGATCAGCCGCCCGCGGGCGCGCGAACGGGTCGCCGCCTTTCTTGTCTCGGTTGCGGGAAGATTCCCAACCTCCGGCCACGACACCTTCGATCTCGTGCTCAGTCGTGGCCGGATCGGTGAGCTTCTCGGCCTCTCGCTCGAAACGGTCAGCCGTCAGATCCACGCTTTGGCGAAAGCGGGGCTGATTGCGCTTCCGCGTCGCCGCCATGTCCGTCTGCTGAATCGAAGCGGTCTCGAAGCCGTTGCCGGCATCACCTTCCGCCATCCCTCAGGAGCAGCTGCATGACCTCTGACGAGATCGCCCATCTACAGACACGGTCCGGCTTTCGCCTCAGCGTGCGGACGGCGTCAGCCGAAGATGAAACAAGGCTCGCGGACTTTTTCCAGCAAGTCGGCCCGGAGGATCTGCGGTTTCGCTTCCTCAGCACGGTTCGGAACGTCTCTCACGATCGGCTTGTCACGATGGTCGATCCTGATGGTCGGACCGACAGCGTCATCGCCGAGAATGAGGACGGTGAGATCGTCGCAACCGCCATACTGGCGGGCGATCAGGCCGGCGACCGCGGTGAGGTCGCCGTCAGCATCCGCAGCGACCACAAGGGCCGCGGGATCGGGTGGACGCTGTTAGACTATCTGGTCGACACGGCTCGTGCTCGGGGCTACGCGAGCATCGAGTCGATCGAAGACCGACAGAACCGCGCCGCGATTGCGCTGGAGCAGGAGATGGGATTCGTCACCGAGCCCGTCGACGGCGAGCCGACACTGATCCTGGTGCGAAAGAGCCTCAGCTAGGGCTCGGCGCTCAAGACCGACAGGCGCGTACCGGTCCCGCTGCTTGCTAAAGACTCGCGCGTGACCAGCAACGTCGCTCCCGGCTGGACGATCCCCTCGAGCTTGATGCGGAACGCATCGGGAAGGTGACCGCGGCTACGCTCCGAGTCCGTCAGCTCGCCAGCCTCCCCCAGCGCCTGGCCGGGCAGCGGCAGGCGAAGCCAATGCGGGCCTGCCTGATCAACGGATCGCAGGGTGAACGCCTCTGTCCTGGAGACGGGCGCGTCGAGCTGGATGGTGGCCGACCCGATTTCCACGCCGTTGCGCAACACGACGAGCCGCCGGTCGCGACCGCTCACGACGATCGAAAGCGGGCCTGTGGGAGAACGTTCGGGCATCCAGCGATAGCTCTTGGGCGCGGCATGACCGTCCTCCGGCACCTCGGCGAGCATGTCCGCGGGTGCAACTTCCGGCACGAGAGCATCGTCGGTGATCACGACCGTCAGACCGGGCTTGGTGGCACCGTACAGGAGCTTGCAAAGGCGAGCGGAAGCCGCACACACCCATGGCTCGCTGGATAGCCAGGCAGGGCGCCGGCGTGGAGAGCGACGCCATCCCAGGTCAACCTCTGCATGAACGGCATCGGGGCGCCGTTGTAGAGGTTGGATTTGTGGTCCACTTCCTTCTGGAGGATCGTGAAGACTCCGGTCGGCGTTTCATGGCCGGGCATGCCTGATGAGATCGTGGACACCCCGATTGGAACGCCGTTGCGATAGACGAACGCGCGCTGTGCCTTGAGGCTGACGATCATCGTGACAGGGCCGTCAGGCGCAATCTGCGGTGCCCAGAAGTATTCGCCGGGCTTCAGCTTCTCGATAGGCCCGGCGACCGGTGCCGGAGCCACGTTCTGGAGGGGGTGTGCGGCTGCGAGCAGTAGGGCAGGGATGAAGGGCAACACCACTGAGCTTTCGAGAGGGAGGGCAGTCGATCGTTGTCGCTGCGGCCACCCTGTAATCCCGACGCCCTGAACGCGAAGCCTGCGGGCGCACGGCTTTGCCGCACTACCGATTGCTGAGGTGTCTCTCGAACGCGGACTTCAAGCGGCGATCGAGAGACGATTGCGGCCCGCACCTTTCGATGCGTAGAGGGCCGCATCCGCCGCCCGCAGCGCCTCTGCGAGGCTTCGGTCCTCACGCAGGGCTGCGAGCCCGACGCTTACCGTCGTTGCCACCGAGCTCCCGTCGGGCGCGGTGACGGTTGCGGCGGCGAACTGTGCTCTCACACGCTCGCAAGCCTCCTGGGCCTCGACCTGGCTCAGGCCGTCGAAGAGCACGCCGAACTCCTCTCCGCCCAATCTGGCGACGGTGTCAGCGGACCGCACGTTCGCCTTGAGAATGGCTGCGAATGCCCGGAGCACATCGTCGCCGGTCGCGTGGCCGAAGCGGTCGTTGACTCTCTTGAAAAAATCAAGATCGAACAGCGCGAGATAGCTTCGCCCATGGCATGCAGTAACGTCGGCAATGGCGTCCTCATAGGCGGCTGTGAAGATACGACGATTCGAGAGGCCGGTGAGCGGATCCGTTGCCGCGGCACGCGCCAGGTTGAGCTCACGCGCTTTGCGCCTGGACACCTCTCGCACGACGTTGACCGTGCCGGTGACCTCGCCGTCCTCGGCGCTGATGGCGCGGGCATGGCTTTCGAACCAGGCGAGCTCGCCCGACGCCTTGTGGGCTCGGAACTCGAACATCACCGTCGCCGCCGGATCGGCCATGGCGTTTCTGTGCGCACGGATAACGCGGTCGATATCCTCGAACGCCACCACGTCACGCGCGAGACGACCGGTCACCGCTGCAGGAGAGAAGCCGGCGATCACCGAGAGAGACGGCGAGGCGAAACGGATCGTACCATCGGCGTCGACGGCCATGATGATATCGCCGCTACGGTCCGCGATGATGCGATGCAGCGCTGCGCCCTCCTGCACGGCAGAAAAAAGGAGCTTGCGCCGCTTCAACTCGGTGGCGACCGGGAGAGCGATCAGCGTCGCAAAAACCAGATAGAGTTGGAAGAGCTGGAGCTTGGTTCCGATCCCGGTGCCTGGCGGGGTTATGGGCCCGAGCCCTTCCGCCGTGCAGGCAGTGCCGACCACCGTCAACACCAGCAGAGAGATAGCCGCGCCGAGGCGACCGATCCGAAAGACCATCAGCAGCAGGGGAACGAACGGCACGTACAGAAGAGGGTAACGGCTCGCAAAAACGAGCTCGTGACGGCGACCATCAAAGCTGTCAGCGCACCCGCTTCGATCAACTCGCGCCGATCAACCTTGCGTACCCATCCGCTGATATCGCCTCCGACCGCCAGCTTCACGATCGGCATAACGGTCAAGGTCCCGAGCGCATGGGCGCAGAACCAGCCGATCATGTTATGGGTGATCGGAACACCAGCGGCGTAGTGTGCCAGGGCGCCTGCGGGGAGTGCCGTCAGGCCGGGAACGAGGATCCCTGCGACCACGATCAGCGTGCCGAGCTCTCGCACCGATGTCAGATGACCCGGCTCCGGTTCGAGGCGCCGCATGAGCCATGCGATCGCGCTGCCCTCGAAAACATTGATCGCGGCCATCGGCAGCGCCCAGCCCCTGGAGCGAGGTGGCAAGCGCGCTCGCTGCGGCGCAAACAACCATTCTCAGGGTCCAGGAGCGTTCCGGTCGATAACGAAGATCGACCGCCAGAATCGGCGTGGCGATCCATAGAAGGGCGACCCCGCCATCGAGGCGCGTATAGCGGACGGCGAGCAGAGCGGCAGCGAAGTAGCTCAGTCCCAGCAGCAAGGCCTGGGGGAACTCGATACGCCAGTGATGAAGAAGATCCCTGAACCGTGACATGACCAGAAACTAGGCCACAATGGTTTACAGATACCTGCCGAAGGGGTGATTAAGCGGAGGCGACGGGCCGCGGGTTGGATGGCCTGACGAACCTCGGCAAGCGCTGAACAAGGGCATCAACCGGTGCAGGTCGGGTGCGTTGCCGGAATGCGCGCCCCACCGGCTCACCAGAACGCCACGCATGCGACGCTGGTCCTGCGTTCCGGCCGTGTCACATCAGCGAAGTCGTTCATCCTTTTCCTGACCGGGAGCGAACACCGCAGTAAGAGCTTGACCCTGACACAATGTCAGACCTTACATGTCCTCGGGTCGATGGAGCCACGTGATGAACGACCCGCATTCTGACACCTCGGAGGGCGGCTGCGGTTGCTCAGGCAAGCCCGCTGTCGCGCTCGGTACTCCGTCCTGCTGCTCGGCATTTCTGGCTGCACAGACGACCCTTGCTGATCGTCGCGGTCACCAACACGTCAAGGGTGATGCGTGCTGCGGAAGCGGCGACACCGCTGCCGAGGTCGGCGATAAAGCGAAAGATCTTGTCTGCGGCATGACGGTCGACCCCGCAACGACGCGCCACCATGCCGAGCATGGACGGCACGCCTATCACTTCTGCAGCGCCGGATGCCGGACCAAGTTCATCGCTAACCCACAAGCCTATCTCGGCGACACAGAGCCCCCTAAGCCGAACGTGACGCCGGGTGCGATCTGGACGTGTCCGATGCACCCGCACATCCGCCAGGATGGTCCGGGAACCTGTCCTATCTGCGGCATGGCGCTCGAACCTGAAGAGCCGTCGCTCGATGATGCTCCCAACCCCGAGCTGGTCGATTTCCCGCGCCGGCTGTGGGTCGCCGGCGTGCTCACGATCCCGCTGCTCGTCGTCTCGATGCTCGCCGAAATGCTCGGGGTTCACGTCGTCAGCGCCACGGCTTCCCCCTGGGTCCAGTTCGCGCTCACCGCGCCGATCGTGCTGTGGGCGGGATCGCCGTTCTTCGTCCGGGGGTGGCAGTCGATCCGCACCCGCCACCTCAATATGTTCACCCTCATCGCTATCGGTGTGGGCGCGGGTTTCCTCTACAGCTTGGTCGCGACGGTCGCGCCGGGTATCTTCCCCACCGCCTTCCGCACGCATGGCGGGATGGTGCCGGTCTATTATGAGGCGGCCGGCGTCGTCGTTGGGCTTGTGCTTGTGGGGCAGGTCTTGGAGCTGCGCGCCCGAGCTGCGACAGGCCGCGCCATTCGCGCGCTAATGGACCTCGCGCCCAAAACCGCGTGCCGCCTCCGCCCGGACGGCTCGGAAGAAGAGGTTCCGCTGGCCGATGTGGCCGTGGGCGATCGACTGCGCGTTCACCCCGGCGAAGCGCTGCCGGTTGATGGCGTCGTGGTCGAGGGCCGCTCCTCGGTCGATGAGTCCATGCTCACCGGGGAGCCCGCGCCGATCCCCAAGGAAACCGGTGCGGCCGTCACCGGGGGAACCGTCAACGGCACAGGAAGCCTGGTCATGGAAGCCTACGCAGTCGGCTCCGACACGATGCTCGCGCGCATCGTCCGCATGGTGGCGGAAGCGCAGCGTAGCCGCGCGCCTATTCAGGCGCTCGCGGATCGCGTCTCGGGCTGGTTCGTGCCGCTGGTGCTGCTGATCTCGGCCGTCACTTTCCTCGTGTGGATGCTTGTCGGCCCCGAGCCCCGCCTGGGCCATGCCCTCCTCAATGCAATTGCGGTCCTAGTGATCGCCTGCCCCTGCGCGCTCGGGCTCGCCACGCCCATGTCGATCATGGTGGCGACGGGCCGCGGCGCGCACGCCGGCGTTCTGGTCAAGAGCGCGGAAGCTTTACAGGCTTTCGAGAAGGTCGAGACGCTGGTGATCGACAAGACGGGCACGCTCACCGAAGGCAAGCCCAAGCTGGTAGCGATCGAGGTAGTCAACGGCGCCGACGAACGCGAGCTGCTGGCGCTCGCGGCCGCAGTCGAGGCGCAATCGGAACATCCGCTCGCCCACGCGATCGTGACCGGCGCGAGCGCGAAGGGATTGCAGCTCGGCCGGGTCGAGGGCTTCGCTTCGCAAACCGGCCTTGGTGTCAGCGCCACGGTGAACGGCCGCCAGGTCGTGATTGGCAACGCCGCGCAAATGCGACGAGTAGGGGCCAATCCCGTACCGATCGAAGCCTTGGCCGATCGTCGCCGGCGCGAAGGCGCCGGAGTCATGCTGGTGGCGATCGACAGCACGCTCGCCGGTCTCATCGCGGTGGCCGATCCGGTACGGCCTTCCGCCCGCGACGCGATTGCGGCGCTCCGGCGCGAAGGGCTGCGGGTCGTCATGCTCACCGGCGACAATGTCACTACGGCCGATGCGGTCGCGCGCGCCGTGGGCGGCTTGGACGATGTGCGCGCCGATCTGAGGCCAGAGGACAAGGCCCGGATCGTGGCGGAGCTGAAGGCGAAGGGCGCTCGGGTCGCGATGGCCGGCGACGGGATCAACGATGCCCCTGCTCTCGCTGCTGCCGACGTAGGCTTGGCGATGGGCACGGGAACCGACGTGGCGATCGAGAGCGCTGGCATGACGCTTACGCGGGGCGATCTGTCGGCGATCGTGCGGGCGCGGCGCTTGGCGCACGCCACGATGCGTAACATCCGCCAGAATCTGTTCTTCTCGTTCCTGTTCAACGGGATCGGAGTACCGATCGCGGCGGGGGTTCTCTACCCCGTAGCGGGCATCCTGCTCTCACCGATGATCGCCGGCGCGGCGATGGCGCTCTCGTCGTTCACCGTCGTCCTGAACGCGCTGCGGCTCAACGGCGTGAAGCTGTGAACATCGGGGCGGCCTCGGATGCGAGCGGCGTATCGCAACGCATGATCCGGCACTATGAGAAGATCGGCCTGGTGCCCGCGCCGCCCCGACGCGGGAGCTACCGCGACTATAGCGGCGGTGACGTTCACCGGCTGCGATTTATCGCTAACGCGCGCGATCTCGGATTTCCGATCGAGGAAATTCGAACGCTGCTTGGCCTCTGGTCCGATCGGGAGCGGTCCAGCGCCGAAGTAAAGGCACTGGCGGAAGCGCGGGCGGCTGAACTCGGCCGTAAAGTGCGCGCCCTAGAAGCCATGCGGCGCACGCTGACCGATCTGGCGGGAACCTGCCACGGAGATGATCGGCCCGAATGTCCGATCATCGAGCGGCTTGCCAGGTAGGCACACCGAGCACCGATATACAGGCGACGTCCGTGATCGCGAGATCCGAACGCCCTCTTGATTGCCCGACCGGAGGGCTATGACTTTGACGGGCGTCAATTCGAGGGTGGCGGAGCCGTGCGATCTGCTTCGTTTAAGGATTGTAACACGTGATTCATGACATTCTGATCGTGGGCGGCGGCCCTGCCGGACTTGCCTTTGCGCGGGCGCTGGATGGCACCGGGCTCAGCATCGGCCTGGTCGAGCGGCAGCCGGCGGATCTGCTCGCCTCGCCGCCGGTCGACGGGCGGGAGATTGCGCTGACGCATCGGTCCGTGGCGACCCTGACCCGGCTTGGCGCCTGGGCGCATCTCGGACCCGAGGATATCTCCCCCTTGCGCGAGGCGCAGGTGCTGAACGGCGCATCGCGCTTTACGCTCGCCTTCAACACGGCGGGGACGGGAGAAGATCGGCTCGGCCAACTGGTTCCGAACCACCGCATCCGTCAGGCGCTGTTTCGCGCGATTGACGGCCAGCCGGGGCTGGACCTGATCACCGGAACGGGCGTGGCGTCAGTCGGCACGGATCGGGCCGGCGCACGGGTGAGGCTCGCTGACGGGCGCGTGCTCGACGCGCGGCTGCTGGTCGCGGCAGATTCGCGCTTCTCGGCGGTCCGAGAGCAACTCGGCATCGCCGCGGAGGTCAATCGGCTCGGGCGGTCGATGATGGTCTGCCGCGTCGCGCATGAGGGCGATCACCGGAGCATTGCGACCGAGTGGTTCGACCATGGCCAGACGATCGCCATGCTGCCGCTCAATGGCCGGCAGTCCTCGGCCGTGCTGACCCTGAGTTCAGGCCAGATCGAGCAGCTGGCGGCGCTGAACCCCGGAGCGCTCGGGGCCGAAATTACGCGCCGCTACGATGCGCGTCTGGGAGAGATGCAGGTGGTGGAGGGGCCGCATGTCTATCCGCTCGCGACCACCTATGCCCGGCACTTCGCCGCGACCCGCGCCGCGCTGATTGGTGACGCGGCCGTCGGCATGCACCCGGTCACCGCGCACGGTTTCAACCTGGGGCTGCAAGGCGCGACGACGTTGGCGGGACTGGTAGCTGACGCGGCGGCCAGGGGCGGCGACATTGCCTCCTCGCTGCTGCTGCGGCGGTTCGAAGCGACGCACCGGCTCGCGAGCCGGCCCATCTACGCTGCGACCAATCTGCTCGTCGGCCTCTACACCGATGAACGCCCCGCCGCGCGGATCGCACGCCGCGCCACGCTGAGGGCGGGTGCCCGCTTGCCGATGGTCCGCCAGACCATCAGCCGCTTCCTGATGCAGCACTGACCACGAGACGAGACCTTTCATGACGACCAGCCGTATTGCCGCCGCTGCCCTTCGCTCCCGAATCATGAGCGCCGAGGACGCCGCGGCGCTCATCACGTCGGGCAGCACGGTGGGGATGAGCGGCTTCACCGGCTCCGGCTATCCCAAGGCGGTACCGCTCGCGCTCGCTGCCCGGATCGAGGCGGAGCATGCCGCAGGCCGCGCCTTTCGCGTCCGCGTCTGGACCGGTGCCTCCACCGGGCCCGAGCTGGACGGGGCGCTGGCCAAGGCGGACGGGATCGAGTTCCGGCTTCCCTACAACTCCGATCCGCTCGCCCGCGAGAAGATCAATCGCGGCGAGATGGAATATTTCGACATGCACCTCAGCCAGGTCGCGCCCATGGCGTGGCAGGGGTTCCTAGGGCCGCTCGACACGGCCGTGATCGAAGTGACGGGTGTTCGTGAGGACGGATCGCTTATCCCCTCCTCGTCGGTCGGCAACAACAAGACGTGGCTGGACCGGGCGAGCAAGGTCATCCTGGAGGTGAACCGCTGGCAGAATGCGGCGCTGGAGGGGATGCACGACATCTATTATGGCACCCGCCTGCCGCCCCATCGCGTGCCGATCCCGCTGGTTCGGCCGGATGACCGGATCGGCCAGTCTTACCTCGCCTGCGACCCCGACAAGATCGTCGCGATCGTGGAGACGGACGCGCCGGACCGGAACCTGCCCTTTGCCGCGCCCGATGAGTCCGCACAGGCGATCGCGGGGCACCTGATGGAGTTCTTCCGCCATGAGGTGGCCATCGGGCGGCTGCCGGCCTCGCTGCTGCCGATCCAGTCGGGTGTCGGCAACATCGCCAACGCGGTGCTGACCGGGCTGGTCGACAGCCCGTTCGAGGACCTGACCGCCTATACCGAGGTGATCCAGGACGGGATGCTGGACCTGCTCGACGCGGGCAAGCTGCGCATGGCCTCGGCTACCGCCTTCTCCCTGTCGCCCGAAGCCGCCGCGCGGATCAACGCGAACATGGGCGCTTATCGCAGCCGTATGATCCTGCGCCCGCAGGAGATCAGCAACCACCCCGAACTGATCCGGCGGCTGGGCTGCATCGCCATGAACGGGCTGATCGAGGCAGACATCTACGGCAATGTGAACTCGACCCACGTCATGGGATCGCGAATTCAGAACGGGATCGGGGGCTCGGGCGATTTCGCGCGCAACGCCTATGTTTCGATCTTCATGACCCCGTCCACCGCGAAAGGGGGCAGGATCTCCGCCATCGTGCCCCAGGCGGCGCATGTCGATCATATCGCGCAGGACGTGCAGGTGATCGTGACGGAGCAGGGCCTGGCCGACCTGCGCGGTCTCAGCCCCAAGCAGCGGGCGAAGCTGATCATCGAGCGCTGCGCCCACCCAAGCTACCGGCCGATGCTGGAGGATTATTATGCGCGGGCGCGGGCCGGCTCCTATGGCCAGCAATCGCCCTCGCTGCCGGGCGAGGCGCTGAGCTGGCATCAGCGGTTCATCGAGACGGGGTCCATGCTGCCATGAGCGACGAAGAAACCGGCTCGGGCGAGGCGAACAAGGCCTCGCTCTTCGACCGTATCGGCGGCGAGGACGGCGTGCGCGCCGTCGTGGAGCGCTTCTACGATCTGATGGAGCATGAGCCGGCCTATGACGAACTGCGTGCGATGCACGAGGCGGACCTGCTACCCATGCGCATCTCGCTGACCGAGTTTCTGTCGGCATGGCTCGGCGGCCCTCGCACCTGGTTCGAATCTCGCCCAGGCACCTGCATCATGTCTATGCATCGTAACATCGCCGTGTCGAAGACGACGGCGGCCCAGTGGGTTCAGGCGATGAGCCGTGCGATGGCGGAAGCGCGGATCGAGCCCGCCCTCGGTACGCAGATGCAGCAAGCCTTTCTCCGAATGGCCGGCGCGATGATTCTGCGCTGATACCCTGCTTTCGCCAGCAAGTGCCGGTTTGACCGGCGTCAAACGACCGGGCCGTCTTCTCAGCTAGAACTTGCTGCGAATTGGACGGACAAACGAGAATGAGCAAAGCGGCAGCGGCACAGCCGTCATTCTGGAAGCGTTCACACCATCTCGATCGCATGACGTTGCGCGAGCTCGTGGCTGCATACTTCCAGCACTACACGATCCTTTCCTATCTGGCGCTCCTGGCCGGGTCGATCATGCTTTTCGTGCTGCATCCAGCGTCAGCGATCCAGGCCGCGGGCATCGTCGTGCTGATCGCGTTGGCCTATCCGCTGGTGTGGTACGGGCTCCATCGTTGGGTACTGCACTGCCACTGGATGTTCAAGGTGCCGGCGCTGGCCGCGGTCTGGAAGCGCATTCATTATGATCACCACCAGGATCCGAACCACCTCGAAGTGCTGTTCGGCGCGCTATACACGACACTGCCGACTTTGCTGATCGTGTCGGCACTTCCCGGATGGCTGATCGGCGGTACCGGCGGTGCGGCTGCCGGGTTTGCTACGGGTCTGCTGTGCACCTGTTTCTACGAATTCTTCCACTGCATCCAGCATCTTGCCTACAAGCCCCGTCTGCAATGGCTGGCGACAATGAAGGTGCGGCACATGGAACATCATTTCCATGACGAGACCGGCAACTTCGGCATCACGAATTTCGTTTGGGATCGTCTGTTCGGAACGCTGTACACGCGCGCTGACCGCGCGGCAAAGAGTCCGACCGTCTTTAACCTCGGCTACACCGCGGAAGTCGCAGCGATCCACCCGAAAGTGGCAGAGCTCTCCGGAGGAGTCGCGACGGGCCATCCGCGGAAGAGGAACTGAGCCGCGTGACTGAGGCCTGAGCGCGCAAGGAGGGAGTCGGCCCGTGCCGGCTGAGCAAGGTCGGGCAAGAGGTATGGGCGGTCGCTCGCCCCCACACGACACGGAGGTCTGCATGAGCTACAAGTCCGTCCTGGTCCACGTGGGTCCCGAGCCACCGAGCGCGGCGTCGCTTGCTGCAGCCGAGCAGCTTGCCCGACAATTCGATGCGACCCTTATCGGCGTTGCGGCTGAAGCGCTCGAACCGCCGGCGACGGGGTTCGAGGACGGTCTGCTCCTGCAGACGCTTCGAGAACAGGTCGAAGCGGATCTCGCGACCGCCGGTCAACGCTTCCAGGATGCCGTCGCCGAGAGCGGGTTGCAGACGAAGTGGCTTGCCATCCCCAGCGCGCCGGACCGAGTCATGGCGCTTCATGCGCGCGGCGCCGACATCATCGTCGCCAGTCGTCCTGCGGACGGCTTCGGATCGTCGCTACTCCCGTCGATCGCATCCTTGGTCCTCGATACGGCGACGCCGGTTCTGGTCACGCCGAGTCATGACCATCGGGAGCTCAAAGCCCAGCGTATCATCGTCGGGTGGAAAGACACGCGCGAGACACGTCGTGCGGTCACCGACGCGCTGCCGTTCCTGCTTGCGGCAGACCAGGTCATCGTGGCGGCGATCTGCAGGGAAGGCCGGTCGGACGAGGCCACCGGTCTGGAGGAGATCGTCGGGCGTCTCGAGCGACACGGAGTGCGCGCGGAAGGGAAGCTGGTGCCGCGCAGACAAAGGACCGTGGCTGATGACCTGGAAGAGGTCGCGCACGAGCATGCGGCTGATCTTCTCGTCCTCGGCGCCTATGGTCATAGCAGGTTGCGCGAGTGGGTCTTGGGCGGCGTCACGCAGGGTCTCATCGACCGTTTCTCGAGGTACCTCCTGTTCAGCCACTAGGAGGTCTTCTCCACCGTTAACCTTGCGAGTGAGATCGCGATGAGAGGTTTTTCATGACCAAGATGAAAGCTGCCGTAGCGCGCGCCTTCAAGGCGCCTCTCCTGATCGAAGAGGTCGATGTGCCGGCGCCCGGACCCGGTGAACTGCTCGTCAAGATTGAGGCGACCGGTGTCTGCCACACCGACCTCCATGCCGTCGATGGCGACTGGCCGGTGAAGCCGACCCTCCCTTTAATCCCTGGCCATGAAGGCGTCGGCTACGTCGCCGCGGTCGGCACCGGCGTCGCCGACATCAAGGAAGGAGATGCTGTCGGGATACCTTGGCTACACGATGCCTGCGGTCAGTGCGAATATTGTCAGACCGGCTGGGAGACGTTGTGCGAACACCAGCATAACAGCGGCTACAGCGTGAATGGCACCTACGCCGAATATGCTCTCGCCAGCGCACCGTACGTCGGCCACCTCCCGCCTGATCCGGATTTCGCCGCATTGGCGCCGATCTTGTGTGCGGGCGTGACGACGTACAAAGGGCTCAAGGAGACGGAGGCGCGACCCGGGGAATGGGTCGTGATTTCGGGCGTCGGCGGGCTCGGGCATGTCGCCGTGCAATATGCCAAGGCGATGGGGTTTCACGTCGCGGCCCTCGATGTCTCCGCCGACAAGCTCGCGCTTGCGCGGGAGCTCGGTGCCGATCTGGCGTTCGACTGCTCCGAAGGCGACGGCGTTGAAAAGCTGTTGCGCGCAACGGGAGGCGGCGCCCACGGCGTGCTCGTGACCGCAGTCTCGCCAGCCGCGTTCAGCCAGGCGATCGCGTGCACCCGCCGCCGCGGAACGATCGCTTTGGTGGGGCTGCCGCCGGGCGACTTCCCGACCCCGATCTTCGATGTCGTGCTGAAGCGGATCACCGTGAGAGGATCGATCGTCGGCACCCGCCGCGATCTGGCAGAGGCGCTATCTTTCGTGGCCGATGGGAAGGTCCGTACGTCCGTAATCGAGGAGCCGCTCGCGGCCGTGAACGACGTGTTCGACCGCTTACGTCAGGGCCGGATCGAGGGCAGGGCAGTCTTGCGCCCCTGATCGCGCGGTTTCCGCGGGCTCAAGCAGCGGGGCTGCGGCAGGCCGTCTAGGCTGCGCCAAAACGCTCTCTCGAGCTCACGTCGGTGAAGGCGCGATTGTCGTTGACGTCAGCGTAGGGAAGCGCCTTTCCAGCTGCCGCATTGCGCGGTTGACGGCCGACTTTCCTGTCCACGAGGTCCGCCAGCGAGTAGTCGCCGAGGACGCTCCAGAACGCCGCCATCGCCTCGTCGAGGATCGGCTCGAGGCGGCAGCGGGCGATCAGTCGGCAGCCTAAACAATCGACCAGCGGACACGAGGGCTCCGTGGCGCGGATCACATCCTTGAGCTTGATTGTTTCAGCGGTCCGCGCAAGCGAGATCCCGCCGCCGCGGCCACGTGCAGCTGCGATGAACCCGCGGACCGTCAGCAGGTTCGCGATCTTCATCAGGTGGGTGCGCGATATGCCCTGCGCTTCTGCCACCTCCGCGATCGACACCCGGCGACCGACCGCGGCGAGATAGATGAGCAGGCGCAATGCATAGTCGGTCTGCTTGGTCAGTTGCACCGCGCGACGATCTCCTTGCCTGCACTACCTCATGCAACCGCCTTCCAGGCACGAGTTTGACGCCGGTCAAAGTGCCGTCTGCAGCGGCGCTTAAAGTGGAGTTCAGAGTTCATCTTTGGCGAAGGGCCGTGCCATGTACTGCGTGCAATGCGAACAATCGAACAAAGGCGGATGTGCGGCCAAGGTAGGATCCTGCGGCAAGAGCGCGACCGTCGCCGACCTGCAGGACGTCCTGCTCCGCCTTATGCAGGGTGTCTCCGTCTACGCGGATCGTGCAGCGCGCGTCGGCGGCTATGATTGCCGGGTCAACGCGTTCACGCCACACGCCTGGTTCACCACGCTCACGAACGTCAATTTCGACGACAACCGCTTCGTCGCGTTGATCGCGGAGGCTTTGCGGATGCGTAACTCGGCGCGAGACCTTGCAACCCGCATGGGCGCTGACCTCACGGACCTGCCCGAGCCCGCCACGTGGCAGCCCGGCACCACAGCTTCCGAGCTGGCGGCGGCGGCTCCGTTCGCCGCGATCCAGCGGTTCATGGACCGCGATGGGCCCAGCATCGTCGGCCTGCGTAACCTTATCCTTTACGGGCTCAAGGGTACCGCTGCCTATAGCGAGCATGCGCGCGTGCTCGGCACCGAAGAGCAGGCAGTCAGCGCCGAGTTTCACCGGATCAGCGCGTTTCTCGCTTCCGACCCGACCGACATGGATGCGCTCCTGCGCGAAGCGTTGGCGCTTGGAGCGCTCAATCTCAAGGTGATGGAACTGCTCGATGCGGCCAACACCGGGCGGTTCGGGCACCCCGAAGTCACCATGGTGCGCATGACACCCAAGGCGGGCAAGGCGTTGCTCGTATCCGGCCACGACATGGGGGACCTCGAGACCATTCTGCTGCAGACCGAGGGCACGGGCGTCAACGTCTATACGCACGGGGAGCTTCTGCCGGCAAACGCATATCCAAGGCTCAAGAGGTTCCCGCATCTCGCCGGCAACTATGGCGGCGCCTGGCAGGACCAGCAGAAGGACTTCGCCGCTTTCCCGGGCGCGATCGTGATGACGTCCAACTGCCTGATCAACCCGAACCTCAAGGGCTATGCGGATCGGCTGTTCACGGCGGGGCCGGTGGGCTGGAACGGTATCGCACACGTAAGCGATCACGATTTCAGCCCTGCCATTACCCGTGCGCTGGCGCTTCCCGGCTTTCTGGAGAATGCGGTCGAGCGGACGATCCCGATCGGCTTCGCGCGCAACACCGTGATGGGTGTCGCCGATACGCTGCTCGGCATGATCCGGAAGGGCGATGTCCGCAATCTGTTCCTGATCGGCGGTTGCGATGGGGCCCGGCCCGGTCGCAACTACTTCCATGATCTCGCCGTTCACACTCCACAGGACAGCCTGATCCTCACTCTGGGTTGCGGGAAGTTCCGGTTCAACGGCGAGGACCTCGGCACCATCAACGGCGTGCCGCGGGTGCTCGACGTTGGGCAGTGCAACGATGCCTATAGCGCGATCCGCATCGCGACCGCTGTCGCCGATGCGCTCGGCTGCGGTGTCAACGACCTTCCGCTGCACTATGCGATCAGCTGGTTCGAGCAGAAGGCGACCGCGGTCCTGCTGACGATGCTGCATCTGGGTCTTCGCCGCATCCACCTCGGACCGACCTTGCCGCAATTCCTTACGCCCGACGTATTGAACGTGCTGATCGAAAAGTTCGACATCCGTCCCACCGGCGACGCACAGCAGGACCTGGAGGCGATGCTTCAGGCCGCCTGACAGTTCCCAGGACCGGGCATCGGCGGGTGACCTTCTGCCGTGCCCGCTTCGATGTCCCTCGCAGCACAGGCGGTCAGCTGGTGCTATGATCGCCTCGCGTGAGCAATGGCCGACCTGGAGAACGCAGCTCGCGCGGCAATCGTCAACGAGGAGGAGCGCGTGGTTCAGCTGGGGATTGCAACGGCGATGGTCGCCATCACAGTCGTCATGCACCTCGCGGGCCTTGCCCTCCTCGTCGCGCTGCTGCGTGGACATCGGCGCCGCTTCGGCGAGCGCTTCCGCGAGTGGTCGCAATTGGCGGCGATCTTGGGTGCCGCCTTTGGGCTTTTCGCGCTGCACACCGCGGAGATCTGGGCCTACGCTCTCCTGTATGCACGCTATGCCGGGTTGATCAACTTTGATGATGCTCTGTACTTTTCGACCGCCACCTACACCACGCTCGGGACGGCTGATCTTGCGCTTCCGAGCGCCTGGAGGCTCGTCGGTGCGATTGAGAGCGCCAACGGCATCATCTTGTTGGGCTGGTCGACCGCCTTCTTCGTTTCGGTGATTAATCGGATCAGGCTGTTCGAACAGGAGGCGAGAGGAAGCGGCTGATGCGCCCTCTCTTACCCAAACCTTCGAAGACCATCATGGTCGAACTCGATCTTCAAGAAGACGACCTTCAGCGTGTCGTTCACGCGTTTTACGCGCAAGTGCGAACGGACTCCCAGCTGCAACGCGTCTTCAATGGAGCCATCGGCGACTGATCCGACATTTTCAAGGAGCTTTGCGACTTCTGGTCATCGGTGATGCTGACAAGCCGGTCGCTCCAAAGGGCATCCCAGGGCTGTGCACCTCCGGCACGCTGAGGCCATGGCGACGTCCGCATTTGCACGCCTGGCTGCGACTGTGGGAGGAGACACCAACGAGATGCTCGCACCTGAGCAGGAATCAGCGCTGCAGGACAATGCGGCGCGGATCGCCGAGAGCCTCGCGCTCGGGATAGGTTCCAGCGTGGCGACGTTCCTGGCGCAGGCGTCAGGCCGGTAGCCTGCGCGCATACCTAAGCCTCGAGGAGCAGTGCGCATTTGCGGACAGGCCGTACATGGAATGCAACTCGGCACTACCCCATCAGCGTCGAACCGGTGGGAAGGTACCACAAGGTAGCCATTCCTGTGGTACCATACGATACGCACACCTGAGTGGAACTTGACCACCTTCGCCGGTAGGCCCGAACGCATCACAGCCTCTACCGCGCGGCAAGCGGTCGATGGCGTCGAAGCTGTCGTGTCCGGGAATCCAAGGGTGGGATCATAAATTCGCTTGCTCGTCGGCCGACAGATCCGCGTCCGGGCTGTAATAGAGCGACGCACATTCCTCAGCGAGGCAACCGCCCTCGATTTCGATGTCGTCCCGATAGGCATCGCCGATGAAGGCCAGCGTGTCGACGTGCTTCGCCTCAAAGTACATGGGGTGCACGTCCTCGCGCCCCGCGCCATAGACGACTCGGCCTACCTTCGACCAGATGGATGCCATGGTGCACATGCCGCAGGGCTGGAGCGTCGAGTAGAGCGTGGCGCCTCTCAGCTCCATCTCGCCGGTGGTCTCGCACGCGCGGCGGATCGCCATCATCTCCGCATGAGCCGTGGCATCCGGGAGCTCTTGGGTCTGATTGCGCTCGGCCGCGATGACTTCGCCATCCAGGACGATCACGCAGCCGAGCGGCGAGGTTGACGGATCCGACCCCTTGGAGCGCGCGACCTCAAGCGCCACGCGCATGTACGTCTCATCAGCGCCGACACACATTCTCTTCCTCCATCCGGTCGAACAACCGAACGCCTGCGGACGCGATCGGCTTCTCATGCGGCGAGGCAGATCGGCGACAATCTTAATTTCGGGCCTGAGGCCCGCTTACGAACGGCATTCGCTCGTTTGACTGCTCGCCAGCACGCCCAAATGGATACAGGCCACGCTGGCCCGCGAAAGCATCCGCTGGCCGGCACCGCTCCGCGCGCGGGTCTTGGCGCATCATCGGCTGGCGGGCCTGGACGTCGAGGACATTCTGGAGCAGTTTCGCGCGTGGCTTGTTGAGCGGGAGCAGCGCTTGCGTGAACGAACATCGCTGATCGGGTAAGGGCGCGACAAGCTCCTAAACACCTAACCTGTAGAGCAAATCTGTGTTCCCGCTGATTAGAAAAGACACATTCTGCCCCAAATAGAAATGACACACGGCTGGTAGCAGCGGGGGCAGCGTGGAGCCATCCACAAGCGCAGCGCTGACCCCGCTGATGCGGTGAGTTTCGAGGGAAGGGCGACGGACCCGCTGCGCCAGCAGCGGGCTCGGTCACACCAGAATGCAGACAGTCAGGCAGGTTCCTGGGGTGGGGTGGCGTGACCCGGACTCAGCCAGCGTATTCGGCCAGTCCGCGCGCGACGAGTTCCGTCTCGGAAAGGCGCGGCCCGCGCTTCAGTTTCGGCGTGCAGAGCGTGCGGCGATCCACCTTCGATGCGGTCGCAACAGCCGACGCGGCGAACATGCCGCCAGTCTGCGCCGTCCGCGCCGGCTCGTTGTTGTTCCGCTTGCGGTGGTGTGGCGCCGTTTCCTGCAGGAGCCGCGCCATCGCCAGCGCCGCGTCGAGATGCTTGTTGTCGACCACTGCTGCCTGGTTCACCCGCCGCATCTTGTCGAACACGCGATAGGGCAAGGCCTGCCCGTCGTGCCGGATCTCGATCCGTCCGTCAGGATACTCGCAAACCTCCACCCGCTTGCGCGCCAGCGCCTGGCTGGTCCGGTTCGGCTCCAGGATGAACAGCGCCTTGTTGTAGTGCAGCGTCAGCGCCGCGGTCACCGTGCGCTGCTCGCGCCACACCATCTCTGCCTCGATGTTCTCGTGCGGCGCCAGCGGGCGGTGCAGATCGCGCGGGTCGAACGGGGTCCTGGCGAACTGCCGGTTGTGCCGGGCCATGTAGGAGGGGAGGAAGGCATTGGCTTCGTCGATGGTGGAGATGCCCTCCAGTCTCATCGCCTTGACCAGCCGGTCCTGCAACGTGCCGTTCGCGCGCTCGACGCGCCCCTTGGCTTGCGGCGAGTTGGCGCAGATGATCTCGATGTTGAGCGCGTGCAACGCCCGCCCGAGATGGGTCATGCCGTCGCCGTTCGCCGAGGCCGTGTTGTTGCGAAACGCGCTGTGCTTGTCGGAGTAAAGGGCCACGGGTTTGCCATGGCGCTCGATATAGCTGCGCGTCGCCCGCATATACGAGAAGGTGCTCTCGCTCTCCACCATCTCCAGGTGCATCAGCTCGCTGGTCGCATCGTCGATATAGACCAGCAGCGTGCATTGCGGGCCCCGGTCCTCGAACCACCAGTGTTTGGACCCGTCGACCTGGATCAGCTCGCCGCGGCAGTCCCGCCGATAACGCGGCTGGTACGGGCGAGGGCGGCGCGCTGCGCGGTCCTTCCACAGCCCCGCTGCCATCATCATCTGCCGCAGCGTCTCGCACGAGATTCGGATGCCGTGCCGCTCGGCCAGATACTCGCGCGCGAGCGTCGGCCCGAAGCCGCTATACTGCTCGCGCACGAGGCTGACGACCTGATCACGAACGGCATCGCCGTAACGCCGGTTGCTCGGACGCCCACGCTTGCGGGATATGAGCCCGGCTGCGCCGTCCTGCCGAAGTCGCTCCAGCAACCGGTAGATCTGTCGACGCTCAAGCCTCAGCAGCGCCATCGCGTCCGCCACCCTGATCTCACCGCGGTCGAGCCGCATCAGCGTGTCGTACCGGCTCACCTCGGCAGCACTCATTGTCAGCACCGTCATCGCTTGCACATCCTCGCTGCCGAGGATGGCCATGACACCGGCGACCCGCTGGCACTCGTTGTGCCTTTTCTATCTAGCGGAGGAGTGTCATTTCTACTTAGCACTGCGGTTTCAAGCCGAAGTGCGACACCGCCTCGTGGCAGCGGGGCAGCGTGTAGCCTCCCAAGCAGCGCAGCGCTGCCCCGCTGATGCGATGGCCTCTCGGCTCTTGCGCCCTCGGACCCGCTGCGACAGCAGCGGGCTCGGTCACGCCGGTAACGGCCGCGAACAACCACTAGCAATTATGCGCGGACGGCTCGGTGAGCAGCCCTCTAAAGGCATAGGAGGGCACAAGTACAACCTTCGAAAGGTTGCAGCGCTACCGCGCAGCCTTTTCGGCGAGAATATCTCGTAGCGTGCCTCTCGGCCAGGGACCGATGTCGACGTAGGAATGGCTCCGCGCCGACCGACGAACGATCAACGTAATGAAGATAGTACCCCGACCGGTCGTCGCACCGAGAATGTCGGTCCACGCCCATCTTCGAGTTTGATAGATATCCGCCACCTCGATCCCATCTTCGTCCATGATCAGCGAGCTGGGGTGCCGATAGTGTTTGAGGCTGCGGATCACACCACGAAGCGACGCAACACCGACCACAAAGAAAACAATCGACACGAACGTTTCGGGCGGCGAAGCATGGCCGCGTACGGCATTGAAGATGCCTCCAGAGCCCAAGGGTAGGGATATAATACCCAGAAGAAGGCTGGCAATGGCGCGCGCCATCCATCCTCCCCTGGCGCCTGATCGTACCTCGGGCTCGCGGTTTGCCGTCATGGGGTCACTCTCATTGCGAGTGATCGTATCATAAGCGTCCAGGGTTTCAGTATCGTTGACGGCGAAGGCGACGTAAGGGACAACTATCACCTTCTTGGTCGCGGAACCGGACTGTTGTCTAGCCTCTTAATCACACACGCTCGTTGCCGGCCCGAACGGCGACGTACGCCAATGGCCGAGATTGGCAGGTGAACAGCCGGGCCGGTATTGTCATGGAAGAGCTATAAGCGGACAGTCGCCGACCCCCGGCATCGTAGCAAGGGTTCGTGTGCGACCATTGAGTCGCTGAGATCGGAGATGCGGCATGCCGAAGAACAAAGCACGGATCTTGGCTGTAACCTGCGCTCTTGGGTTCAGTCACCCGGTCGCAAATGCCCAAACCATAGCCTCGAAACCGCTGGGGGGTGTCCCAGCGCAGTGCCAACTTTCCGAGCCAGCCCGAATCGTTAACTCACTGCGCGATCTTCCAGAGGTTGCCGCTGAATTTCGCAGGCAAAATTTGGGCATCGCAGATGTTGGAGAGAGCTTCAATCCGTCCGATGTTGTGGACGAAAAATCAAGGACATTGCCGCCCCGGCAGTTCGTTCGAGCCTACGCCTTCAAGGACAGGACTATCGTTTGGTATTTTCGCGGTGGCTTTGCTGCTAGGTTCCATGTCGTCGAGCTTAGGACAGGTCGCGACACGATGCCAAACGCTCCGCCTTTGTTGCGCTTTACGGGTCGGACTCTTTCAGGGCCGCCGTGTGCGGCGACTGACGCCATCCTTGCAGGCGTCGATGGCGGGCAGGGCTGGTAGTGAAGAGCTAAGTCCGCCCGAGGCTGCTGCTCCTCTACCGCCGACCGCATCCTGTACGAGCGGCCGATTTCGGGAACGATCATCGGTGGCTGAGATGGCGAGTTTGGGCGCTTGCGGACATGCCGAAACGTCACGGTTCCGCTTCAAGCACGAGGGCGACCTGCTCGGCCAGGACCTCGCCCGGCGTTCGATATGCAAGGCACTTGCGTGGCGTTCGGTTGAGGCGGTCTACCAACTGCTCGAGCTCGCCTCGCGGTACCTGTGCGATGTCCGTGTCGGAGGGCAGGAAGCGCCGTATCCTGCCGTTGCTGTTCTCCACGCTGCCCTTCTGCCATGGCGCTGAGGGCTGGCAGAAGTACGCGGTCATGCCCAAGCTCTCCCGTAGGCGCCCATACCCGGCGAACTCGGTGCCCCGGTCAAGCGTGATGGTGCGACGGAGGGAAGGGGGGAAGGTGCCGAGGTGGCGCTCGATGCCTTCCATGATGCCGGCCGAGTGACGGCTGCTGTTGGGCGTCAGCACGGTGAAGCGGCTCCGGCGCTCAACCAGCGAGGTGAGGTTAGCCTTACCGTGCTGCAGCTTGAACGCGATGAGGTCGCCTTCCCAATGGCCAAAGTCGGCCCGCTCAGCGATGTCTGGCGGTCGAGCCGCGATGGTGTGGGCGGGCGGGATGTTCAGGCCGCGTGGCTTGCGAGCGTAGCGACGTCGGCGTTTCCGCCTGCCGGTGGGCAGCAGCCGTGCCAGCTTGGCCGCCTGACCGTCGGGCCCATACACGAACTGGTAGATCGTTTCATGGCTCACCCGAAGCGGCCCTGCGGTACGGTGCCGAAGGTAGCCGGCAATCTGCTCCGGCGACCAGGCGGCTTCCAGCCGGTCGACGATGTAGCTGGCGAGCTGTAAGCGTCCGGTCTTCTCCACCTTGCTGACGAGGTGATGCGCAAGCCACAGGTTCGGCACTGTGGCAGACACCGGTGCGGCATCATGGCGACGCGAATTATCGAGATGGTTGGGCCTGAACCGCGCCGGCGGTTCAGCGAAGATGACAAGGCGCGGATCGTGTCGGAGGCGATGATGCCGGGTGCCAGCGTGCTGGAGGTGGCGCGGCGACACCGGGTGTGCACGTCGCTGGTGTATCGCTGGCGACGCACGCTGCTGCGCGACGGGGTGGCGAGCGAAGCATTGCCGTTGCCGGGGCCGGCATTCATTCCGGTCGAGGTGGCGGGCGCGCCCATGGTGCCGCATTCGGAGCCGCTCGGACCGGGTGTGGTGGAAGTGGTCGGCCCGGCCGGGCAACGCATCCGCCTGGCACCTCCCATCGACGCGCGGGTGCTCAAGACCGTGCTGGCGGGGTTTGCTTGATCGGGCCGCCGGGCGGTGTCCGGGTGTATCTGGCGGCCGGGGTCACGGACATGCGCAAGGGCTTCGACGGGCTGGCCGCGCTGGTACAGCAGCGGCTGCGCCAGGATCCGTTTGGCGGTGCGGTGTACGCCTTCCGGGGCAAGCGTGGCGATCTGGTCAAGCTGCTGTGGTGGGATGGTCAGGGTCTCGTGCTCCATGCCAAGCGTCTGGAGCGGGGCCGGTTCACCTGGCCGGCGACCGCGGACGGCGTCGCGGTGCTGACCCCGGCGCAGCTGTCGATGCTGCTCGAAGGGGTGGACTGGCGGCATCCGATCCGGTCCTCGCAGCCGACCTTGGCCTGGTAAAAAGTACGGTTTCCTGCGGCTTTCGCGTGTATCGGCACGGGGGTTCTGGTATAAGCGGGCGTGTCGCCCGATGCCGCCTCGCTGCCCGACGATATCGCCCTTCTGAAGGCCATGCTCATTGCTGCCGGCGCCGAGCTGGAGCAGTTGCGGATGCAGGTCGCGCGGCTGCGGCGCATGGCCTTCGGCCGTTCGTCGGAGAAGCTGACGCACCAGGCTGACCAGCTGGAACTCGGGCTGGAAGAGCGCGAGGCGGAAGCCGCCACTGCGGCGATGCCGGTGGTCACCCGGACACGGGAGACCGCCAGGCCGTATCGACAGCCGCTGCCCGATCATCTGCCCCGCACCGAGGTCGTGCATGAGGCACCGTGCGTCTGCCCCGACTGCGGTGGTGCCATGCGGCGCATGGGCGAGGACGTTACGGAACAGCTCGACTATGTGCCCGCCTCGTTCCGGGTCGTGCGCCACGTCCGGCCGCGGCTCAGCTGCCGGTCATGCGAGCGCATAGTGCAGGCGCCGTTGCCGTCCATGCCCATCGAGCGCGGTCGACCCGGTGCGGGGCTGCTCGCCCATGTGCTGGTGTCCAAATACGCCAACCATCTGCCGCTCTACCGCCAGTCGGGCATCTATGCTCGCCAGGGCGTCGACCTTGCCCGCTCCACGCTCGCCGACTGGGTCGGGCGCTCGGCCGCGCTCCTCGGCCCCTTGGTCGACGCGCTCGAGCGCCACGTCATGGGCGGCGCGACCCTCCATGCCGACGACACGCCGGTGCCGGTACTGGCCCCTGGTGCCGGTCGCACCAGGACGGGCAGGCTGTGGACCTATGTACGCGACGAGCGCGGGGCTGGCGGCGAGGCTCCGCCCGCCGTGCTGTTCCACTACGCGCCCGACCGCAAGGGCGAACGACCCGCCGGACATCTTGCCCGGTTCCGGGGCGATCTGCACGCCGATGGCTATGCCGGGTTCGACCGCCTCTATGGCGACCGCATCGCAGAGGTGGCCTGCTGGGCGCATGTCAGGCGCAAGTTCTTCGACGTCCATGCCGCAACCGGCTCCCCCACGGCCCGCGAGGCACTGGACCATATCGCCGGCCTCTATGCCGTCGAACGGGATGTGCGTGGCCGGCTCCCTGACGAGCGACGGCACGCGCGCCAGGCCAGGGCCGGACCGCTGCTCGATGCCTTCCGCCAGTGGCTCGACGCGACCGGACCGAAGCTGTCCCGGCGCTCCGACCTTGCGGTCGCCATCCGCTATGCGCTCGCCCGCTGGCAGGCGCTGACCCGCTATGCCGACGATGGTCGCCTGGAGATCGACAACAATGCCGCCGAGCGCTCGCTGCGCGGTATCGCCGTCGGGCGCAAAAACTGGCTATTCGCGGGCTCCGACCAGGGCGGGCACCGCGCCGCCAGCATCTACAGCCTGGTGGAAACCGCCAGGCTCAACGGCGTCGACCCCGAGGCCTGGCTGGCCGACACCATCAGACGCATCGCAGACCATCCGGCCCGCCGGGTCGCTGAACTGCTGCCGTGGAACTACCGGCCCGTTTGAGGTGACGCCGTCACCGGACGCTTACGGCGAGCTCGGGATAGCGGCTGATTTTCGCGCCCCTAAGCCGTCGCCCAGCCGCCATCGATTGAGCAGTCAGCGGAAAGTACCCGCGGAACATCGGCTCTTCGTCAAACCGGTGATTGCGCTTCAGCTCGCGGTAGATCGTGGACGGGTGACGCCCGAGCTCGGCCGCCGCCTGGCGCGGACTTCTACCGGCGCTGGTGAGCTGATACAGCTTGCGGCGCTCGTCGAGATCCAGATGCGTGTAGCTGCCCATGCGCAACCCTCCGCCGGGTGGAACCCGCACTTAAGCTAGGTTTTCGCACTTCGATCTAGAATGCACCCACCTACAATCTGCCAGTTCGATAACATTGATTATGTAAAATCGTAGATCGTTTGGCAGGTAGTCAGGCCGCCTCGAGCCAGTCCGCCATCGACTCCCGTGGCAGATACCCGCGATTGCGCAGGATCGTAACGATGACGCTGTCGCGTACCCCGAAGCGGCTCGCGGCGCGCACGATCTGCTCGCGGGTCGGACGGTTCACGTCGACGACGTTGCGCAGCGCCTCCATCGGACAGAGCAGCGCCTGGGCGAACGCGCGCTGGAACTTCTGGCGGTCGGTTCGCGACCGGCTGATCACGCCGAAGCCTTGGCCACCGGTCCAAACCTCGTCGCCGATCATCCTCGCCAGCTCGAACCGGCGATCGTTGAGGGGTTTCATCGCCAAGGCCAATCGCGACTGTGAGCCGTTACCTTCCGTCTTGGCGGAGAACGGCAGATGACGCGCCGTCGCCGTTGCTTCCTTGAGCAACTCCCACCGGACCTGAAGAATGTCGCCCAGATCGGCCCAGCGCACGGTATTGCCGAGGTTGAGGGCAGCACGCAGCGCGATCGCGGCGTCTTCGGCCGCCTGCCACGGGGTCTGGCCGGGCAGCGTTGCCGGATCGATTTGACCCTGTACCGAGGCGAAGTCGACAACGACGTCGGACGCCTCGACTGCCTCCAGCACCGCTTCCAGCGCAACTGGCGCAGCTTGCCCCTTGGTCGCGAGCGCAGCTTCGTCGATCGCCGCCTCGCCGACCCTCTCCTCGAAGCCGAGCAGCGCCTCGACGACCGCCTGGGGAGCCTGGTCGGGATCGTAGCCGAGACATGCTTCCAGACGTCGCCATCCCGCGAGCTCGTCGTCTGCGCGCTCGCGGGCGAGTTGCCCGATGAGATCGGCAAAGGCCGCGCTGTCGGGCAGATCGCGACAGCGCAGCAACGCGTCGAAGAAGCGCTCGAGGCCGGTCTCGAACTCGTCCGAGAGCATCGTCAGGGGGCGCTCATGGAGATAGCGGATGACGCTGCCATCGTCCTCGACCCCGGTAACCGGCGCTACCATCACCCGCGGTCCCATCCCATAGATCATGAAGGGCGGCAGGACGGTATCGCCGGACGCGGCGCTGAGCTCATGGCGCAGTCGCCATTCGGTGCTCGGAAAATGAGGATCGTCGAGCGGCTCCCAGCGCAGCCGCCAGAAATTGTCGACGAACCAGAAGCCGAGCAGGAGCGGCGACGCCCGAAAATAGTCTCGCCGGGTCCCCTCATGTTCGTCGAGCAGGCGAGTGAACACCGTTCGACCGACCGCCATGCGGATGTCGGCGACCCCCTGCGACCGGTCCCCTGCCGGCCAGTCAAGATCGATGTCGAAGCTCACAGCTCTATCTATACCGCTCCTGGGCTCCTCGCAACGCGGCAAGCATTGCGGGCTGTCTCTGCGCGCGCGACAGCGACAGATACCAGTTCTCGAAACGCGCAATCACCTTGCGGCCCAGTGCATTGGTCGGCAGCAAAGGATAACCGTGGTAGAGCGCGCGCCCGGGAATGGTTTGCCGCAATTCGTAGATCCATCCATCGTCGTCCAGCGTCCAGAGCATCGTCGGGTCGCCTTGCCGGACGAGGTCGCCGAACAGGCCGGCGTCAATTCCTCGCCGCAACAGCTGCGGAATACGTTGCTGATCGGCGATCCCGAAGCCGGTGTCCTCACAAAATGTCCGATCGGGAGCACGGCCACGATACGGTTCCAGCCCCCAGGCATAGGGATCGCGCTTGTGCTTGGCATACCCGCCGTATGTTGCGCGACCGCTTAGTTGGGCGCGCTCGGCGGCCGATGGCATCCCCGGCGAAAGGTCACGCTTCTCGTTCTCGCTACGACGTGGTTGAAGGATGCGGGGCGATGGCTTGCGACGCATGCTTGGCAGACTGGGAATCAATCAGCGATAAGTCGGTCAAGCGGAAGATCGAAGCGAACCCGCAGTCCTGTAGGCTCGAAATCTCGGTTCCACTTGCCCCCGAACTGTCGCACTAGGCTCCGCTCGATGAGCTTGCTCCCGAACCCGTCGCGCAACGGAGGCGTGACGTCGCTCACGCCGACCTCGATCCAGCTGAACTGCAACTGCTCGTCCTGAGCAGTCCAGCTTACCTCGACGAAACCCTCAGGGTTCCTCAATGCCCCGTACTTTGCAGCATTGGTGCAGAGTTCGTGAAGCGCCAAGGAGAAGGCGGTCACCGCCTGCGCCTTAATCACGAGCTGCGGCCCCGAGGAGCGTATGCGCCCGGCCGCCCCTACCTGCGCCGAACAGGCTCTAAGGACGACGGACTCAAGCGACGCCTTACGCCAGTTGTCCTGCGTAAGCGCTTCATTGGCCGCCCCGAGCGCAGTGAGACGCGCGTGAAAGGTGTCGAGCGCGTCCTCGACGCCTTCGCCTTGAAAGGTCTGCGTGGCGATCGCCTGGACCACCGCCAGCATGTTCTTGACGCGGTGATGGAGTTCGCCCGTCAGCAGTTCGCGCGCATCCTCGGCACGTCGCCGTTCGATCGCCTCACGCGTCCGACGAAGCGCCTCCTGCAGAAAGGCCAGCTTGTCATCGGACCAATGCCGAACGTTACGGTCATGCAGGAAGATCAGGGCTACCAGCCGGCCATGCTCAAGCAGCGGCACGTTCACCAGCGCGCGAATGGTAAGCGTACGGAACCTCTCGGCATGGCCGGCAGTGTGCGGATCAGACTCGATGTCGTCGATGACGACAGGCTGTCCCGCTGCGAGTTGGTCGAGCGGCAGGCCATAGTCCTCGAATTGGTAGGAACCGGCGAGACCCGCTACACCTTGCGATGTCCAGTCGCGGTCGATTGTGAGCGTCCCCGCAGCCTGATCAATCGTCCCATAGCCGGCACGGGTAAGTTCGAATGTTCGCCCGAGGATCTCGCCGAGCGCCTGCGTCATCTCCGACGTATGCCGGGCTCGTCCCAAACGATCGGAGAGTTCGACCAGCGCCGCAGCCCAGAGTTCCCGCGTTTTTCGACGCGTGATATCCAGCGCCGTTCCTGGCAGCCGCGTTGATCGGCCTTCGTGGTCGAAGGTTGGTCGACCCTGAAGAGTGATCCAGCGCGGAAGTTGGGCATGCTGTGGAACCCGATAGTCGATCGCAACCGCCACGCCATCGTTACGGGCGCTCTCAAGCGCGCTCTGGACATGCGCGCGATCGGCGTCATGAACCGCTCCCAGAAAGCGCGTAAGCGACTGTTCTTGCTCGTCGCTTGCTGACAGTCGGTGCAGCTGCCAGAAGCGATTGTCGCCGCGCAGGACACCTGACGGAAGATCGAGCTCGAAAGTGGTCAACCCAGGGCTGGCCGCAAGCGCCGCTTTAAGGCGCTCGTCCATGCGCGCGCGACGCTCTGCCTCTTCCCGCTGGCGGGTACGGTCGCGCAGGATCTTGACGAAGCCCTGCTCCTGGCCCTCGACGAGGAGCGGCATCATCATGCCGGTGGCGAAAAACCGCTTACCTCCCTTATGCAGGTGCCAGCGGTCGTCTTCGGCACAGCCGTTCTCCCGGGCGCCGAGCATCTCTTGCTTCGGTACGCCTGCAGCGCGATCTTCGGGTGTGAAGATGAGGTCGGCAGAAAGCCCCCTCACCTCTTCAAACTCCCACCCGAGAATGCGCCGCGCACCCTCGTTCCAATCAGTGATCACGCCCTCTACATCCATGATGATGATGGCGTAGTCGGTCGTGCTGTCCAGCAAGGATCGATAGCGCGCCTGATCGGTCGCTTGCCGCTCCGCGACACGCTCCAGTGCCCACTCGAGCGAGTGGAAGCTCTCGGGCCCGAGCGGGCCACGGCTGCTCTGAAGCTTGACGACTTCTGCCCGCAAGCGGGCAAGTTCGTCCTGTGGATCGGTCATGATGGTTGGCGTCCCCTGCAGCGCAGAGAGCGCCCAACCTCCAACCTATTATCCGATCAGACGAAGTTCCAGCATCTTCAATGGATCGCGGACGGATATGCCGGGTTGAGCGAGTGTGAGCACCTCCAGTCTACACACAATCCTCGTCGTCGACGACGATCCCCTGTTGCGCATGCTGGCGGCGGACACCTTCACCGATGCCGGCTACACCGTATTTGAAGCGGATAGCGGCAGTGCCGCGCTCCAGCTGTTGGAATCGGGAGCGGATGTCTGCGCCGTGTTCACGGACATCCAGATGCCGGGCGATCCCGACGGCCTCAAGCTTGCGAGTCTCCTGCGGACCATGTGCCCGGATTGCGCCATTCTTGTCACCTCCGGGCAGGTTACGCCTGAACCGCAGGATCTGGCCAGCGGCGCCCGGTTCGTTCCCAAGCCATACCGGCCCCGCGAGCTGCTGGCGCTGGTAAGAGAGATGCTGGAGCGGACGTAGACCGGAGCTTGCGCCCGGCACACAAGTTCCAGCGCAACGCCTCCCCCTCGCCTCAAGCAGCCATCATCAGGACGTTCCGCCCTGCCCGCTTCGCGCTGTACAAGGCAGCATCGGCGACGGCCATCGTGGCATCGAGGCTCGTGTCCGCACTGAGCGGCGCAATGCCTCCGCTTACGGTGATGCGGATCGTCGCTCCGCCGACCGATACTGCCATCTTCTGGGTCGCATCGCGAAGCCGGTCACACACTGCGAGCGCCTGTTCGGAGTTCGCGCGAGGCAGCAGGACCGCGAACTCTTCGCCGCCGAGCCGGGCGACGACATCGCCTTCCCGCACCATCCCTTTGGCCAAAGCCGCGAACCGCTTCAGGACCAAATCGCCGGCCGCGTGGCCGTGGCGATCGTTGACCTGCTTGAAAAGATCGATGTCAAAGGTTGCGATCGCGCCGCCCCCGCCCCCGGCAAGGTGACGTTCGCAGCAGCGTTCGAACGATCGGCGGTTCGCAAGTCCGGTCAGCGGATCGGTTATCGCTGGGATGGCGAGGCTTGGTATGGCGGCGACATCAACCGCTTCGTTGCGAAGACCGAGGGCGAAGGCACGTTCGGCAAGGGCATCGAGAGTGCCGAGGTGCAGGCGCTCTACTCGCGCACGATCGGCCCCTATTGGAACCTGCAGGGTGGCATCCGCTACGACTTCAAGCCCAATCCGTCGCGCACCTATGCCACATTCGGCATCGAGGGATTGGCTCCGAATATGTTTGATCTCGAAGCTGCCGCCTTTCTGTCCGACAAGGGCGACGTGCTGGCGCGGATCGAGGGCTATTACGATCAACGGCTGACCCAGCGCTTCATTCTCCAACCCCGCGCCGAGTTCAACCTGGCCGCGCAGGACGTGCCTCGTGACGGCTACGGTGCCGGGCTGATCGACGCCGAGCTGGGGCTTCGACTTCGGTACGAGCTCCGGCGCGAGTTCGCCCCTTATTTCGGCGTATCGTGGGAGCGCCAGTTCGGCGACACCCGCCGCTACTCGCGTGCGCCGGGCGAGAACACGGGCGGGTTCAGCTTCGTCGCCGGTATCAGGACGTGGTTCTGAGGAGCCGGCGCGCCCGTCTGCACCTGTTCGCGAGCCGCACGCATAGGTGGCTTGGGCTCATCATCGGCGCGCAGCTCCTCTTGTGGTTCACCAGCGGCGCATTGATGAGCTTCCTGCCCATCGACCGCGTGCATGGCGATCACCTGATTAATCGCAAGGCCGTGGCGGCGCTGCCTACCGGCGTCCCGCTTGCACCGCCATCGGCGATCACCGAGGCCAGTGCCGCGCCGGTCGAGGCCGTCACCTATCGCCTGTGGCTGGGCCGCCCCATTGCCGAGGTGACGGCGGCCAAGGGCACACGGCTGTTTGACGCGCGGACCGGCGCGGCGCTGCCCGCCCCAACCGCGATTGATGCCGAGGCGGTCGCCCGCGCCGCGTGGCGCGGAGACGGCCGACCGGAGGCCAAGGTGGACCGCATCCAGTGTCCCAGCCCCGAATATCGCGGTCCGCTCCCCGCATGGCGTGTCGCCTTCGCCGACGCAGACGCGACTCGCGTCTTCGTCGCGGGCGACACCGGCCGCATCGCGGCGGTCAGGACCGGGACGTGGCGGCTCTACGACTTCTTCTGGGGGCTACACATCATGGACTGGAGCAACCACGAGAACTTCAACACGCCTTGGCTGCTTGCGTTCGCGATTGGCGGCGTGGCGCTTTGGCTGGGCGGAGCGGTGCTCCTTTACATGCGCTGGCCGAAGCGGTCGCGACGGGCGTCCAAGGATCAATCAACGCTCCAGCAGGGGCATGCGTGACGGACGACAAACCCGACAAGATGAAGCTGATGATGGGAACGGGCCGGGCCGCTTAACCGCGGTGACGTTCACGCTCGTGATGTATGGCCTCATGGCCCTTAGCATCTAAGCGCTCACCCGCCAGTTCAGGTCTGCCCCCCTCCGGCGTCCTGGCGGCGTCTCTGCTCAGCCACTTGCACCTTGATAGGGAGATTGCGTGCGCGGCCTGTCGCTCATCAGGTCTTAGTGGCGGGCTCAAGCAGGTGAAATAAAACGTTGAGGGGTGAGCGGCTGCGCCGCGTAGCAGATGGGGGTAGCACGAGGAGTTCGAAGGAAATGCGCTCTATTTCGATATTCACCGCTTTGGCGCTCGTCGCCACGCCCGCGTTTGCCCAACAGAGCGGGAAGCAGGCGATGGACCACGGCCAAATGCAAGGCATGGACCATGGCCAGATGCAGGGCATGGATCACGGCGATATGGCCGGCATGATGGCGGGCAATCCCTACGGCCAGGCCGAAATGGACATGCACCGGAAGATGATGGCGGCCAAGCAGGGTGATGCGGCAGAAATGTGGACCCGCAAGATGATCGAGCATCACCGCGGCGCGATCGCGATGGCGCGGGTCGCTCAACGTGATGCGAAGGATGCCGAGACCCGCCAGATGGCGACGATGACGATCTCGAAGCAGGAAAAGGACATCGCGGAGCTGCAAGCCTGGCTTCGTAAGCATGGCAAGCGCGCGCAGTAAGGCGCGCTGCACCCGCCCTGCCGTCCCCCCAACCACCCGCGGCAGGGCGGGATCACTTCCGTTGGAGCTGACCCATGACCCATCGCCCTCGCTTCCTAGCCGCAATGCTCTTGATCGCCGTTCCGAGCGTCGCATCGGCTGCGGCGGATATCGTCATGCACCGCGACCCCGGCTGCGGCTGTTGCGAGAAGTGGGCGGCGCAAGTGCGCCAGCAGTTCGGCCGCAACGTGCAAATCGTTGATGATGCCAACCGCGCCGCGTACCAACGCCGGCTCGGCGTGCCGACCTCAATTGCGTCCTGCCACACCGCCATCATCGACGGCATGGCATTCGAGGGCCACGTTCCAATCGCCGACATGAAGCGGGTGATCGCCCAGCACCCAAAGGGTGTGCGCGGCCTGGCCGTCGCCGGAATGCCGATGGGTTCTCCCGGCATGGAGGTCGCGGGCATGCGGCCCCAAGCCTATGACGTGATCGCGTTCGGCCCGAGCGGCCAGCGCGTCTATGCTCGCCACGGCGGCTAGACGAGGGTCTTAGCGAGAACGGGGGCGGTTGCCCGCCCCCGCCCCGTTTCAGTGGTTCATGCCTGGCATCGGTGCAGGCTTGGAATCACCCGGCTTCGCCTTCATCTTGTCGCAGCAGTCCGCGCAATCCTTTGCAGCACGCCTTGTCGGCGCCGCAGCAGCAGCCCGCATCGGTCGCGAACGCCGCGGTCGGGAGGGCGAGCGCCAGGGCGGCGCGGATCAGTTTCAGTCATGTCATCAGTATCTCCGTCGGTTGAACGTGTGAGCTGTCGAGGAGGTCACACCGTTCGCGGCGGGGGCGTTGCCGGTGGCACCGGCAGCCCGGCCAACTCTTAAGCCGGAGCAGGAATTGGCGTTGTCGACGGCAAGCGCCACGGCGCAGGCCTAATTAGGGTAGGCTGGTGGACGGCCGCGCATGGTGTTGTGCATGCCGACCCGGGTGCCTTCTTCGTCGGCGTCCCCTTTCAGTCGCAACCGGCCATGACCGGCGCCACCGGCGCGGCGCTCGCCGCCGCCTCGCACCACGGTCCCAGGCGCAGGAGCAGGAGCGCCGCGAGCACGCCGAGCAGGGCGACGCGGAGCAGGCTGGCGGAAGGTTGCGACCTGGTTCCCACGTTCCCTATCCGCGCGCGCGCCGCTTCGATGTCAATTGCAGCCTCAGTGCGCCATCGACAGCGCGGACGGGGCGAACAGCATCCACAGCGCCATTCCCACCATCATCAGGTTCTCGGTCAGCGAGATGAAGCCGAGCGGCACGCTGCTTGCGCCGCCGACGCAGGCGCACTTCAGCTCGCGCTTGTCGATATAGACGGCCTTGAAGACCGACACCGCCCCGATCGTGCCGATGACGAGCGCGACGGGCACCGACAGCCAAGTCAGCGCGCCCGCGATCATCAGCACGCCCGCGCCGCCTTCGGCGAAGGGGTAGATGTAGCCGTATGGCACCCAGCGCCTGGCGAGCAGATCGTAGTTGAGGAACATGGTCGAGAACTTCTCGACGTCTTGGAGCTTCAACAGCGCCAGCACGCACATCGAGAAGGCGATGAACCACTCGCCCGCACGGACGGTGAACGGCGTGCCAAGCACGGCATAGCTGGCGGTGAGCGCCATCAACGCCGTCATCGCGAACACCGCGATCACCGGCTTGTAGCTGGTCTCGTCCTTCGCCGGCACGTGACCGCCGAAGAAGCGGGTGAGGTCGTCGTTGCCGCCGATCCGCTTGGCCCCGATGAACGTCTGCGGCGTGGTCTTGACGTCGTGCTTCGCCTTGAACGCCTCGGTCTCTTCCTTGGTGCGCAGCCAGTGATCCTCGACCTCATAGCCGTGCCGCTCGAGCTGCCACTTGGACTTTAGGCCATAGGGGCAAGTATGCTCGGGCATCACCATACGGTAGAGCGCCGCCTTCTTGGGCGCGGTGGTCGCCATATCGCTTCTCCAATTGGTTACACGACTTATATAGGGTCTGTACCATAGTCCGGAGTCAAGGCATGACGAGCATGACGATCGCGGGGCTTGCGCGCGAAGGCGGCGTCGGTGTCGAGACAGTTCGCTTCTACCAGCGCCGCGGCCTGCTGGGTACGCCCGAGCGGCCCGGCGGGTCGGGATCGGCCGGCGGATTTCGGCGCTATGGGGACGACGACGTTCGACGGCTCCGTTTCATCCGCGCGGCGCAGTCGGCCGGGTTCACGCTGGAGCAGATCGGCGAGCTGCTGGCGCTGGACGCGACCGACGATCGCGCGCGCGCGCGCCTGCTCGCCAACGAGCGCATTGCCGCGCTGGATGCCAAGATCGAGGAACTCGAGCGGGTCCGCACAGCGCTGCGCCGGCTTGCGATGGAGTGCGGGTCCGGGTCGGATGGGCCGTGTCCGATCCTGAGGGCATTTGAGAAGTAGCGAGCTAGGTTCTCTCCCTATGCCCAGGATGCTCTCCGGCACGTTGCGGGAGAACGACGATCAGCAGCAGGATGGCGGCCGCCAGGACTGCGGACGCGAGCGGCCGACTGAACGCGAGCCCGCCATGATCGAACGGCTTGTCGAGAAAGTCGCCCACCGCAGCGCCAAGGGGTCGCGTCATAACAAAGGCGGCCCAGAACAGCACCACGCGGCTGGCGTTCGTCATTAAGTAGAGCAGCGCCAAAACGGCCAGCAGACCCGCGAAGATGCCAGCCGCACCGATATAGCCGAGGTTGCCCGTATCAGCCGTCCAGTCTCCAAGCGCGGTGCCGAGTGTCTGCGAGAAGGTGATCGTGACCCAGTAGAACAGCTCGGCCTTCGGCTCGCGCACGGTGCTGACCGAGATCGAGCCCAGCGTTTGATACCAGACCAACAGCGAGGCCAGCACGCAGCCGAGCAGCAGCGCTGATCCCCCGGTATAGCCGATGCCGAGCGAGCGCGTGGCGAAGTCCGCCATCGTCGTTCCCGCGGTCGTGGAGGCGATGATCGTTGCCCAATAAAGGAACGGGTGAAAGCGCGTTGACGCGACCTGCCACCAGACCAGGGCGACCAGCACCGTCAGGAATATCGCGGTCCCGACCAGATAACCGAGGTCCATCGTCATCGAGACGGTATCGCCGCCCGTTTCGCCGAGCGTGGTGGCGAGGATTTTGATGATCCAGAAGCCCAGCGTGACGGCCGGCACTTTACTCGCAAGTTCCCGGTTCGTTGTGTCCAACACAGCGCGCGTGCTTGCCCTCGCCAACGCCGCACCGGCGTTCGCCGGGCCGATCCCGCAACCCTATTACTTCCCGAACGGGTCGCGGGGTGTGAAGATCAACTATGCGCTTCCGGCCGCCTGCGACGCCAACACCAAGGCCGCGGTCGACACGATCAACGCCGCAGGGCGCTCGTTCCAGCTCACCGGAACGACGCAGAACTACACGTCGACTTACTACTCGGCGACCGAGGACCCGGATTTCATCAACATCCAGGACGGCTCCAGCATGTCGGCGATCATGCGGACCATCATTTACGGCTATTCCGGGCCAGCACCTGCGCAGGCGATCGACGCGACCGTGTACGTCAATACCGACCGCATCTACTACGACACGGGCCACACGGCGCAATCGACCGATTTGATCTGCGGTTCGTCGATCACGTCGAGCAACATCGGCCAGCATATCGACTGGCAGTCCGCGATGACGCATGAGATGGGTCACGTGAAAGGGATGGACCACCGCACCGATGGTTCGACAGGGCCATGCTTGATGACGACCTATCTCAACCCTGGGCAGATCAAGCGGAGCCTATGCTCTGACGAGCGGGCGCTGCTGGTCGGGTTCTATGGCTGACCGAGGCAAGGCCTCGACCGGGGCGGGATGGCTTTTGGCCTTCATCGCCCTGGCAGGGTGCGACCGCGGCTCCGAGAAGGAGCCGCGGCCCACCGAGCTCTCCGGCCCCGTCGGAACCGAGTATTCGATCCACCCCCGCAATGTGGCCGGCGACCGCCTACTGATCGCCGGCTGCTGCACGTTCGACGTGGGACAGGCGCGAATCACTAAGTTGGAGGGCGACGTTGACGGCCGCATGGTCGAGGGGGAGGGTTATCGGGTGGAGATTTCATTCGGGAACGGCCTGGCTCGCCGGCCCCTTTCCGCGGCCGCGCCCTCGACGCTCAACATCGATGGGGTGACTCTCCGGAAGTTCAGGCCAGCAAGCCCCGGACAGAAAGAGCCCGATCTCCTCTACGCCGCTATCGTCCCTCTCGATGCAGAGGCGCAACGTCGTCGTGTTCGGAGCCCGGGCCTTGAAGTCAGGGCTTGGTGCGCGACCACCGCGAGCTGCCAGGCCGCAACTCGGTTGGTCGAGGGGATCAGATTCTGACCAGTCCCGTCAGTAGCGCTGAGCGTGAGCGCGGGGCGCTGATTGCGAGCAGCCGCGGGAGATCGCGAGCATATTGTCAAAAAGCGTGAGCAGACGCGCGCTCTGACTGTCAGCTAATCCGAGCAGAAAAGTGGTCTGTTTGCGAGCAGGAGCCCATCCGATTGCGAGCGGCTACAAATAGGGCACCCACCGTTTGGCGAGGAGATCGTAGCCGAGGAACATGCTCGAAAAGCTCTCGATATCCTGGAGCTTCAGCATGGCGAGGACGATCATCGAGAAGCCGATGAACCACTCGGCCGCGCGGATGGTGAACGGTGCCCCGACCACGGCGTAGCTCGCCGCCAACGCCATCAGCGCCGTCATCGAGAATACCGCGATCACCGGCCGATACGTGACCGCCTTGGGATCGCGGACGGCCTTGCCGAAGTATCGGCGCAGATCGTCGAAGCCGCCGACCCGCTCGCCGTTAATGAACATCTGCGGCGTCGTCTTCACGTCGTACTTGGCCTTGAAGGCGTCCTGCTCCTCGCGCGTCGTCAGCCAGTGGTCCTCGACCGAATAGCCCTCGCGCCGCAGCAGGTCCTTGGCCTTCAGGCCATAGGGACAGGTGTGCGTCGGCATCACCATCCGATAAATACTGGCGCTCTTCGCTGCCGCGGCCATGTCACTTCTCCGGGGGATCGTAACGCCTATATGGGGTCCGTACCATAGTCCGGAGTCAACCCATGCCCGCCATGACGATTGCAGGTCTCGCATCGGTGCTACCGATACAGATGTGACCGATCCTCGCAGCCGTCGCCCGGACCCTCGATTTGCACCGTGCTATGCTCGATATCGAACCGTTTGGCGAGCAGGCCGCTGACGGACCGGCGAACGGCATCCGGGTCCGCCCCTTCCGCGAGCGTCACATGCAGGGTGTGCACCGGTGAGAGGATGGTCGAGCACGTACGCTCTCATGACTGCCATCCGAGACGCTGGCCGAGTTTACTCCTTCGCTGGCCAGGAAGCCAGCGTCGCATTGACCTTGGCGGGTGTGCCGCGGGCGCCTGATCGACGACGATTGATCACGCTCTCATCCGCGGGTTGATTACCGCACTACCCGTATCCGTCGCTGGGCCTGTCCACCGTCTAAGATCGGGCGTCGGACGAACCTGCCCCAACGTACGCCGTGGATTACCCATCACAGTCGGGTGCCCGCGGCACGCCGGCCAAGGCTATGCAGGTCGTGCGCTGGCGCCTCCTCTCGTCGCGTTCGGGGAAAGGGTCAGGTGGCGACCGCCGGCGACACGCGCCTCGCGATGTCCCACGCGTAGCCGATGAGTTCGCGCGCGATCGCGGTTATTACCTTGGGCTGGGGCTTGCCCGTGGCGGCCAGGCGGCGGAAACGCTGACACAGGCGGACCTGCGCCTTCCATCCGATAGCCTGGACCTCGTCGGGCAGATCAGCGACCCGCTCGCGGTAGCGACGCTCCTCGCGTGCAGGCAACCGGTAAGCCCAGCCTGCCTCGACCAGCATGGTGCGCGCCTGCCCGTTACCAGCGCGGGTGATGCGTCCGCGCTGTTTGCGAGCGCCGCTGGAATATTCGGACGGTACCAGCCCGACATAGGCCATCAACTGCTTGGGATTGTCGAAGCGGGTAAGATCGCCGACTTCGGCGACCAACGTTGCGGCGCTGACCAACTGAATGCCACGCAGCGCCTGTAGATTGCGGACAAGCGGGGCGAACCGCCAGCCCTCCACTGCCTCGCCGAGGGCCGCCTCGAGGCGGCCGACGCGTGCTTGCGCCTCGAGCACGCGCTTCTGCATCTCCTCGAACGCCAGTTGCTGATGCGGGAAGTCGAACCGCTGCTCCGACAACCATCGCCAGTACATCTTGGTCCAGGTTCCTTTGCCGCCATAACGACGATCGTGCCGGAGCAGAAAGCTCTTCACCGTCTGCTTGGCCCCGGTGGCGTCCTCCTTCGCGCTGCGCCTTGCCCGGATCAGGTCGCGCACTGCCTCGTGCGCTTCGTCCGGCACCCAGATCGCGGTGAGTTCGCCGGCACGCAGCAGGCGCGCCAACGTCATCGCATCACGCCGGTCGGTCTTCACGTGATCGCCAGGTCGCCACGGCATCATCGAAGGGGCGATGACGATGCAGCTCTGCCCCAGCCCGGTTAGCAACCGGTGCAGGCCGTAGCCGCACGGGCCCGCCTCGTAGCAGACTTGCAACTTCGTGCCCGCCCCGGTCAGCCGCTTGACCAGCTTTCTGACCGCATCGTCCTCGTTGGGAACCGTGCCGACATAGCGTACCTCGCCCCCGCGTTCCCCATCGGCCACCGCGACAGCGATGGTCTCCTTGTGCACGTCCAGCCCGATGTATTTCACTGCCTCCGTCATGACTCGTCTCCGTTGCTGACTAATCCATAGTCAGCATCCCAGATTCGAGCCGCCGAGGCTCCCGCAGTCATTGGGTCTAAGCGTTCCGACCTTGCTGGTGGAGCCGGAGCGACCTGAACTGTTCACGGGGTTTGTCGATGTCGCCTCAGAGAATGTCGCCGTTGAGGCCGACGTACTCCCAGCGCAATGGCGCGACGTGAGCGAGCAGTTCGTCGGGCACGTCGACCCGGTTGCCAAGCAGATTCCGGACGACGCGGTCGAGATAGACGGTGTTCCATAGCGTCGGTGCGGGCGAAGGCGGCCACCATCAGCGTCGGCCGTTGCCGGAGGACTCTCGCTGCGCCGCCGCGTCGAGCTCGGCCACGGCCTGCGCTGCGGCCTCACAATCGCTGCCGGTCTCTTGGCCCCGCTCGCAGCGTGTGACGACCAGTCTCGCCTCTTCCGCGTGGAAGCGGAAATAGCCGGCGTCGCGTGGTTTAATCAGCCCGCATCCGGACAGAACGATTGTTGCGGCAACGGCGATGACCGCCTGCTGCTTGCTGTTCCCCATTATGTCGATCCTCTCCATATTCCGGCCCAACGCCACTTCCCTCCGTTGCGACGCCATGCGTGAAATCCGCTGCGGTGAAGCCTTCCAACCAATCTGATGAGGATGATCGAGCTGGCTGGTGAGATCAGGCTAAAAGCACGTGCAAAGCGTGTGATGCGGACAAGCATCGAAGCTGCCATGAGCCAAAGGCCGGCAGGAAACGCGGGCAGCAGGTCAGCCATCAATGGCCACCCCTTGATCGCCCGAAAGTCGCGACCCGCCAAAGATACCAGATGACGGCCAGCGCGAGCACGGCGTTGCTGATCGGTTCGATGACGCTCGCCACCTGGCTATAGCGTTCGCCCAGCTCATAGCCCGCCAGCACGAGGATAACGGTCCATATGGCCGAGCCGGTGAGCGTCGAGACCAAGAATGGACCAAGGGGCATCCCGCTGACCCCTGCGGGCACCGAAATCAGGGTCCGGACTCCCGGGACCATGCGCCCGAACAGAACCGCCCAACGACCGTAGCGGTCGAACCAGCGGTCGACATGATCGACCTCACCGCGCGTCAACGTCAGCCATCGGCCGTGGCGGGAAGCAAAGCGCTTCAATCGTTCGATGCCGATCCAGCGGCCGACATAGTACCACAGCACCGCCCCTGCAGCCGATCCGAGGGTGCCGGCGATTGCCACCACCCACAGCGAGCCGCGCCCCTGCGCAGCGGTGTAGCCGGCAAGTGGCAAAATCACTTCCGATGGGATCGGCGGAAAGACGTTCTCAGCCAGCATCAACAGGAAGACGCCAAAGCCGCCGAGTGACGCGAGGATCGATGTTATGATGTCGAACACAAACCAGCCTCGTCAGAAGATCCAATAGGAGATCGCGCAAGTCACGAGCAGGAGGGCGACGACGGACCCAACGATCCGACTTTCCAGGCGCGGACATTCGACGTCCTGATCCGCACGGCGACCTGCCAAGCGGGTCGAACCGGACACCGCCACGAACCTGCGGCAATCCGATCCAGCTCGGCATCCGACAACCCGAAGAACGATTTTGCTTCACCTCGCGATCGTCCCGCCAACCCCATCACCCGCAGCACCACGTCGCTCCATGCGACGTCGATCGCGCTCGGCCGATCGACCATCGTGCTGCGCGCGTCGCCGCCCGCCCACGAGGGGACAGCAGGCCGATTATCTGGTGGGGATTGCGCTCCAGCAGCGTCGCCCAGCGCAGCAAGCGATGTTGGCGGTCTCGCGCCGCGATGGTCGTCGCCGGTGACCAGCGCCGGGTAAGGGATCGCACAGGCCGCATCCATCGGCTCGCCCAAGGGCTCGTCATGGGCTCGCCGAGCTGCCAACGTCGCCATTGGTGGCACGCTTGAGCGGACGAGAGCAGCGCAGGGTGAGGAAGGTAGTGGCGCTCAGGATGAAGGCGATGTCGTATAGGCCGTAGCCTACGGCCGCGCCGAGTGCCCCAGTCGCCCACAGACTGGCCGCCGTCGCCGTACCTGACGCCTTGTCGCCCTTCTTCAGAATCGCGCCGCCCCCGATGAAGCCGACGCCCGTAATCAGACCTTCGAGCAACCTGGCTTGCGCTGGAGACGTGCGGCCGAGGATCGCGATGCCCACCAGCACGAAGCCGCAACTGGCGATGGCAACCAACGGGAATGTACGGATGCCTGCGCTGCGGGCGTCCTTCTCGCGATCCCAGCCAACAGGAAGGGCGAGCGCGTAGGCGACGGCGAGACTGATGATATGGGTGGCGATCTCCCACCACGAGCTTTGAAACATGCCGGCCTGCCTGTTCTACGCGATTGCTCCAGATCGGAGGTAAAGGGCTAAGGTCGGGACGAGAGTCCCACAGACGTTCAGGCCCAAGGCGGGGATCGCGAACATCGGCGATCCCTACCGGTGCAGACATGCGATGATGGCTGTCACGACGGCGGTGGTTTCCGCAACGTCGCGCACTCTCACCGTATCGAGGCCAATTTCAGCGGCGGGATAGTCATTCCCACCGGGGAAGATCGCGTCGCCGATGAACAGCATCCCGTCGAGCGGGACGCCGCTTTCAGCACTCAGGCGCTTCAGGCCATAGCCCTTGTCCACCCCTGCCCTGGTCACGTCGATCGATGTCGTGCCACCTAGATTGATCGAGAGGTCCGGCAGCGTCGCGCGCAACGTGGCCTGCAACGCGGTCCTCTTCTTTCGGTCGGGATCCCACGCTTCCTTTTCCTTTAGCGGCGCTGCCTGCCCCAGCCCCGAAAAGGTGATCTGGCTGCCCCGGTCCTCGATCCGTTCGCCCCAGATACGTTCGTCGGCGAGGCTGGCATCGGTCAGGGCTTGATCGAAGGCCGCGCGGATCGTCGCCTTCTCTGCGTCGTCGAACAGCTCGGCATAGACCGCGCGCCAAGCGCCGTTGATGAACCGATAGAGTTTTGTGCCTGTGGTCGGCATCAACCAGAGACGGTCAAGCGCGGCGCCGGCAGGAAGACGCGAGGCGACCTGCTTTTCGAACTGCGGCCAGTCCCCGCCCGAGATCACCGCCACATCCGTGACGGCGAGCAATCGGGCGAGGGTTGTGGCCATATCCTCCGACAGCGGCCGCTTGCTCTCGGCAAGCGTGCCGTCGAGGTCGAAGGCGATCATCCACTTCATGCCGCCTTCCCCGCCGGATCGCGGTAGGCGAGCAGCCTGAGCGCATTGATGACAACAAGCAGCGTTGATCCCTCATGAACCGCCACCGCTGGCCCAATACCGAGGCCCAGGATGGTGGCAGGAACGAGGAAGGCGACCACGCCCAGGCTGACGAAGACGTTCTGGCGGATGATCCCGCGTGTGTGACGGCTCAAGCCGACCGCGAACGGCAGGTGCGCCAGATCGTCGGCCATCAATGCGACGTCGGCTGTCTCCAGCGCCACGTCCGAGCCCGCCGCGCCCATTGCAATGCCGACCGTTGCACTGGCCATCGCCGGCGCGTCGTTCACGCCGTCGCCGACCATCGCGACCTTGTCTTCACCGGCGAGCTTCTTGATCGCGGCAACCTTGTCTTCGGGCATGAGGTCGCCCCACGCCTCATCGATCCCGACTTCGTTGGCGATCGCTTCGGCGACTTTCTGGTGGTCGCCAGAGATCATTATCATCCGCGACACGCCCATCTCGTGCAGCCGGCGCAGCGCGGTCTTTGCCGCTTCGCGGGGCGTGTCCATCAGGCCGATCGCGCCCAGGTCGCGGTCCCCCTTGCGGACCACCATCGTCGTGCGACCGTTCTCGCGCAGTTTCGCGATCGCGTCCTGCGCTCCCTGCCCCAGCGCCGGAATACCCTCACTCCCGAACATCTCGGCCTTCCCGATCCAGACCGTCTCGCCATCCACGCTCGCGGTGACGCCCCGACCGGTCAGGCTCTTGAGGTCGCCGGCAGTCGGCACGGCACGATCGTTCAGTCGTTCGCGGCCGTCCTTGACGATCGCTTGGGCCAGAGGATGGTCGCTCAACGCTTCGACGGCGACGGCCAGCGCCAGCAGCTCGCCTTCATCGGCGCCATCGACGGGCACCACATCGGTGATGCGCGGACGACCTTCGGTCAGCGTGCCCGTCTTGTCGAAAGCGATCGCCTTGAGCGACCCAAGGTTTTCGAGCGGTGCACCGCCCTTCACGAGCACGCCGCCCCGCGCTGCACGGGCAACGCCAGACAGGACAGCGCTCGGAGTTGCGATGGCGAGCGCGCACGGGCTTGCCGCCACCAGTACCGCCATCGCGCGATAGAAGCTGTCGCGGAACGGCTCGTCGACGACCACCCATGCGAAGAGCAGGAGCACCGACAGGATCAGGACAGCAGGCACGAAGATCCGCTCAAACCGATCGGTGAAGCGCTGCGTCGGCGACTTCTGCGTCTCCGCTTCGCTCACCATCTTCACGACCTTGGCGAGTGCGCTTTCGTTGGAACGGCGCGTCACCTCGATCTCGATCGCGCCGCCGCCGTTGATCGTACCGGCAAAAACCCGGCTTTCCGCGTCCAACGCATCGGGCTTTGCGCGTGCCGCCGCAGCGTCGGCGACCGGCACCTTGTCGACCGGGATGCTTTCACCCGTCACCGGGGCCTGGTTGATCGCGCTCGTGCCCTTGATGACGAAGCCGTCGGCGGGCAGGCGCTCATTCGGGCGCACGATGGCGATGTCCCCGACGACCATCTGTTCGACAGGGATTTCGCTAGTTTCCCCGTCGCGACGCACGGTCGCGGTTTCCGGGGCGAGCTTCGCCAGCGCCTCGATCGCCTTCTTGGCGCGACCCATCGCGTAATGCTCGAGCGCGTGACCAAGGCTGAACAGGAACAGCAGCAGCGCGCCTTCGGCCCATGCGCCCAGCGCAGCGGCGCCGGCGGCAGCGACCAACATCAGCGTGTCGATCTCGAACTTCTTCATCCGAAGGTTATCGATCGCCTCGCGCAGCGTGAAGAATCCGCCGAAAAAGTAGGCTGTGATGTAGCAGGCGGTCGGCAGCCACTCCGGTGCGCCGGCAACTAGCTTCTCGATCGCATAGCCGATCCCCAGCAGCGCGCCGCAGGCGAGCGCGAAGATCAGCTCGGTGTTGGGGCCAAGAAACTCGGCATGGCTATGGTCGTGGCCATCGCCGGGACCGTGCTTCTCCTCGCTCATGCCGTGGCCCCCCGGCCCGTGGTCGTGGCCGGCATGGTCGTCGGCCGCGACCCGCTTGCCCACACCGACCTTCAGCTTGCCAAGTGCAGCGCGGACCTCCTCTTCGGTGGTTTCGCGTCGATCATACTCGACCCGAACCGAGCCGCTGGTGCTGGCGCTTGCCTGGACCACGCCGGGCAAGGCGCACAGCGCATCGCTGACGGTGCGTGCCCGACGCTCGTGATTGATACCTGTAACCTGCCAGATTGCATGGCCATAGCGGTCGGTGATCTCGGCGCCCGCGGCGCGCACCATCTCGCGCACGCGCGGCAGCGGCAGCTTGGCAGCATCGAAATGGATGCACAGCGCCGCCGGCGTGTCGCCGTCGAGGCAGATCACATGCGCCCGCTCCACGCCTTCGCGCTTGGATAGGGTCGACACAAGACGGTCCAGGCAGGCATCGGCCGCATCAGGCAGGTCCGGCAACAGCACTGGAATATCGAGTTCGAGCTTGTCGTTCATGACGACCTCCTTTCGCTTTTCTTGGTTTCGGCGCGCGCATCGCGCAGGATTTCGACACCGCCCTTGATGGCGATGATGGCGGTGGCGAAGCCGACCAGCAGGTCCGGCCAGTTGGTGCCCAGCCACAAAACCAGCACGCCGGCGATCAGGATGCCGCCGTTGGAAATGAAGTCGTTGAAGCTGAAGGTGGTGGCGGCCCGGAGATTGACGTCCGGATCCTTGAGGCGCTGAAGCAGCCGCAGGCAGAGGTAATTCACGACACCGGCAATCGCCGACATGACCATCATCGTCGGTCCGATCGGCTCGCTGCCTTGCACGTAGCGCCGTGCGACATCGAGCAGAATGCCGCCCGCGAAGATCAGCAGCATGACGCCCGACGCCATCGCGGCGCGTGTCTTCCATGTCTTGCCCCGGGTGAGCGCCACGAGGCTCAGCGCGTACACGGCGGTGTCTGACAGGTTGTCGACGCCGTTGGCGATCAGCGCGCTCGAATCCGCGAAGAAGCCCGAGACGAAGAAGCCTGCCGCAATCGCCGCGTTCAGCAGCAGGACGATCCAGAGGGTGCGGCGCTCCTGTCCGCCTTTGTTGTCATTGCTCGAGATCATCCCATAATCTCCTCAAGCGTGAGCAGGGCCAGGAACCCCACGAAGAACATCGAGCTGATGAGCGGGGTGTCGGGTTTCTCGTGCGCCTCGACCAGCAGCTCCTCCGTGACGAGATAGAGCAGCGCCATCAGCCCGAAGCTGAGGAAGCCGGCGACCATCACCGGCGACAGCGTGGCGACGGGCACGGCCGCAAGCGCGCCGAGCGGCAGCAGCAGCGCCAATGCCGACACGATCACGATAATGCGAAGGCGCGAGCGATAGGTTTCCGCCAGCTCGTCGGTCAGCGTCAGCCCTAGGAACAACACTTCCAGCGTCAGCGCGATCGTCAGCAGGAAACCCGCCTTTTCGCCCGCCACGAAAGCGAGGCCGAGCACCAAGCCGTCGACCAGAATGTCAATGCCGATCGCGGCGAGCAGCGCCATCGGTCCTTTGAAGCGGGCTTCGAATGCCTTGAGCCCTAGCATCGTCGCGACGCCCGCCGCCCCGCCGATCAACGTCGCGCTGGGCGACGCCTCATGCTTGACCTGCGGCAGGATTTCAGTCGCGGCCGCCGCGAACACGACCCCTGCCGCGAGATGCTGGAGGCCGGCCACAAGGTTGGGCTTCAACTTGGAGCGGCTCGCTATAATCGCGCCGAGCACGACCGCCAGCACAGGCGCAAGCGTGTAAAGCAGTGCCTGCATATCCTATGATCCCTCCGGGGTTCGGTGACAGACGTGGATTTTCCCGCGCCGCATGAAGGCGATCGCCCCGCCCGCCACGACGGCCCGTGACTGGTTGCCGCGAAATTCATCACCGGTTCGCTGGGCGCGCAGGATCTCGGTCCTGCCCTTCGGCAGCCAGGTGACGGCCATCTTCAGGCCGTCGTCGATGAAGTCGACATCGGCGCGGGTGCCGTCGTCGCAATACATGATGCGCTGCGCGATCAGCCTTGGCGTCACACGCTTGTCGTGAGCCGGTTCGACAGGTTCGCTCGGAGCCGGGTTGCACGCCCCTACAATCACGCCGGTGACGAGAACGACGCCAACGCGCGCGATCGTCAGCCCGGGCAGATGCAGCAAGGCGCGCATGCCCATCACCACAGCACCCCGTGGTCAGGTGTCAGCGGCTCGGGGGCCGGAAGTCCCGCGGTTTGGAGAAGGTCGATCTCGATCGTGCGACACATTGCCGTGAGCGGGACATCGTGGACGCTATTGGCGAACGGATCGGTCAGATCCTCGCCGATGCTCAGCACCGCGAGGAAGACGAGTCCGATCAGCGTCGATCCGATCGGCGTGGCAAGGCCCAGGGATTCGACCAGCGCGATCGGGAGCAGCACGCAGAACACACGCGTGAAGAGGTTCGGGAAGAACCGAAAGCCATTGGGCAGCGGCGTGTTCTTGATCCGCTCCATGCCGCCCTGCGCATTGGCGATGTCGATCAGGACGCGCTCCACAGTTGCCTGCTGGATTTCGGTGATCCGACCTTCCGCGAGCGCGTCGGCGTAAATGCCCGATATGTCCTCCAGGAGCGCGTTGGCAGGGTTCAGGCGGGCGACCGCCATATCGGCGACTTCCGTTCCAGCGACCCGGGCAATCTCTTCATAGGGCGACTGTCGGCGAAGCTGGCAGCGCATCGAGTGCGCAAAGGCGATCTGCCGCAGGATGATGTTGTGCCGCATCTCACTGCCCTCGGGTTCCCCCTTGGTCAGGCTGCGCGTGATCCGGGCCAAGCTGCGCGAGGCATTGATGAGCGCGCCCCAAAGAGTTCGCGCTTCCCACCAGCGTGCATAAGCGGCGTTGGTCCGAAACCCCATGAAGAGCGCGATGGCAGTGCCGAACAGCGCCGTCGGCAAAGGCGGTTCCTTGATCGGGGTCATCATGTGGAATGCCGTCACCGCCACGTCCCACACGAACAGGATCGTGAGAGGCTTCCAAACCTCGACAATAATCTGCTTGAATCGTGGCCTTGTGCCGACAATCATACCAATACCGCCTTAGTTATCTTCGCGATCGTCATCCGATCGGCATGTTCATGATGTCTCGATATGCAGACAGCAGCTTGTTCCGGACTTGCAGCGTCGCCTCGAAAGTAATGGATGCACGGCTCTGGATGAGCGCGACGGTTGCAATGTCGGTGGTTTCGCCCCGTTCATATGCTTCGGTGACGACATCCTCCTGCTCCTGGGTCTCGTTGACCTTCGCCACCACGGCATTGAGGGTGTCGGCAAAGGTTGAGGCTGGAGCGGTCGGCGTCACGCCGGGCGGTGCCGTCGGCTGCGCCTCGCGCAAGGCGCGGCTTCGCGCGATTACTTCGGCGCGAATGGCCATCACATTCGAGATCGACGTGTCAGACATCGTTTCTCTCCCGTTGCGGTGCGACGTGTCGGAAGACATGACGGTTCATCGGGTGCCCTCCCGTTCGCAGGTCCGCGTGCGGCCTTCGCCTTCCACGATGGTGAGCTGCGACCCCTTGAAGGTCGCGGTGGCTGTCTCGCCGACATATTGGAGGCCCTGCGCTGGCGCGGTCAGCGTCATGGGCACGGCGCTGCTGGAGCGCCGCAAATCGATCTGCAGGCCGTTGTCCTTGTAGTCGACGAACAGCGGTTCCCCGTCGGAACAGCGATAGGGATGGCGCCCCATTTCCCCGGTCGCCACGGCGCTGTCGGATGAATGGATTTGCTGCTCCGTTGGCGGGGCTGGCGGCTTGCTTTCCGTGCAAGCCGCCAGCCCGACAACGAGGATGAGGGCGGGCAGTACCCGCTTCAACGGCGTCATCGCGCCTTCCTCCTGTAGCGGGAGGGGACGCGCTGACGATTGATCCCACGGGCAGGCTGACCCACCCGCCAGCGCAGATAGGTCGCAAGTCGATCGTCGGCATCGACCATCAGGGACCGCAGACGACGCAACATCATCGCCGCGAACGGCAAAGACAGCGCCCCGCGCAGCGTGCAGCTATGTGTTAGCCTGGTGCCACCGTCGTCCCCTGCCAGCTCGTACCGCTCTTCGAGCGTGAACAGATAAGGGATGCCGCAGGACCAAGCGAAGGCGTGCGGCTTGTCGAATTGATCGACCAGGGCCGGCGTCCGAATTGGCCGGGTGATGCCCTGGATCGCGAAGGTACATTCCGTCTCGCCAAGCTGGCACGGGTTGTCGAGGAATACGAGCGGACTCCAAGCCCGGCGATGATCCGGATCGGTGATCGCCGACCAGATCCGCAGTGGCCCGCCGTGAAGCATTGAGCTGGTTATGGTGCGAGGCATATCCCCATCTCCCAGAGATGAGCGGGGCGATCGCGGATCGCCCCGCGCACCCATCAGGCCAAGTTGTTCACGAAGGTCTGACCGTGGTCGTCCCCTTCATGCTCCTCATTGTAGTGCTCGGGCTTCTCGATCACTTTCTGCCCGAACCGGGCATAGAGTGTCGGCAGCACGAACAGCGTAAGAAGCGTCGCCGAGATCAGACCGCCGATGACGACCGTCGCCAAAGGCTTTTGAACCTCTGCGCCGGCGCCTTCGCCCAGCGCCATCGGCACGAAGCCGAGGCTGGCGACTAGCGCGGTCATGATGACTGGCCGCAGACGCTGCATTGCGCCGACATGGGCCGCCTCCTCGCGCGATAGCCCCGACCGGATCAGATCCTGGATTGAGCTGACCATGACGAGGCCGTTGAGGACCGCGATGCCCGAGAGGGCGATGAAGCCCACTGCCGCCGAGATCGAGAAGTCCATGCCCCGCAGGAACAGCAACAGGACGCCGCCCACCAGCGCGAAAGGCACGCCGGTGAACACGATCGCGGCGTCGCGGACCGATCCCAACGCCCCGTAGAGGAGCAGCAGGATCAAGATGAAGCAAGCCGGAATGACCAGCTTCAGCCGTTCGCTTGCCGATTGGAGGTTCTCGAACTGGCCGCCCCATTCGAGATAGGTGCCGGCAGGCAGCCGGAGTTGGCTGCCGATCGCCGCCTGCGCATCCGCCACGACGGATCCGACGTCGCGGCCACGCACGTTGGCTTGCACCACCACGCGCCGCTTGCCGTTCTCGCGGCTGATCTGGTTCGGACCATCGACCACCTTGATCTCGGCGACGCTGGACAGCGGTACATAGCCGCCGCCTGCCACCGGCACCTGCACCTGTTGGAGCAGGCCGATGTCGGCACGCTGCGCCTCCGACAGGCGGATCACCACGGGGAAGCGACGGTCGCCCTCGAAGATCTGGCCCGATGTTCGCCCGCCGATCGTCGCAGTCACGGTGTCCTGCACATCCTGAGCCGTAACGCCCAACCGCGCCATCGCGTCGCGGTTGACGCGAATGTCGAGCATGGGAAGACCGGTCGTCTGCTCCACCTTCACGTCCGCTGCGCCTTGCGTTCTGCGCAGCACCGCCGCGATTTGCTCGGCCGTCCGGTTCATCTGGTTGAAGTCGTCCCCGAACACCTTCACCGCGATGTCGCCGCGCACGCCGGCGATCAGCTCGTTGAAGCGCATCTGGATGGGCTGGGTGATCTCGTAGGCATTTCCCGGAATCTTCGCGAGATTACCCTCGATCCGGCTGACCAGCTCCTCCTTGGGAAGCTCAGGATCCGGCCAATCCTTGCGCGGCTTCAGGATGACGAACATGTCGGTCGCGTTCGGCGGCATCGGGTCGGCCGCCAGCTCGGCGGTGCCCGTCTTGGAATAGACGAATTGCACCTCCGGCTGCTTCGACATCATCCGCTCGATCGGCACCTGCATCGCCTGGCTCTGCTGGACCGACGTTGCCGGAATGCGGAGCGACTGGATCAGCAAATCGCCTTCGTCGAGCTGCGGCAGGAACACCGAGCCGAGCGTAGTGAAAGCAAGCGCCGCCACCACAAGGCTTCCCACACCCGCACCGATCGTCAGCGTCGGGCGCTTCATGGCCCGGTCGAGACCGGGTTCGTAGCGCTTCTTCAGCCACGTGATGATGCGGCCGTCCTTCTCCTCGACCTTCTTCGACAGCCAGATCGCAATCATCGCCGGCACGAAGGTGAGAGAGAGGATGAAGGCGAAGGCGAGCGCGATGATGACGGTCAGCGCCATCGGTCCGAACGTTTTACCCTCCACGCCGGTCAGCGTGAGCAGCGGTACGTAGACGAGGATGATGATTGCCTGCCCGTACACAGAGGGACGGATCATCTCACGCGCAGCGGCTGCCACGGTCGCGAGCCGTTCCTTGACGCTGAGCAATCGGCCTTCATGATGCTGTTGCTCGGCAAGCCGGCGCAGCGCGTTTTCGACAATGATGACGGCGCCGTCGACGATCAGACCGAAGTCCAAAGCCCCAAGGCTCATCAGATTGGCCGAGACCCCAGCGCGCAGCATACCAAAGCCTGTCAGCATCATGGTGATCGGGATGACCAACGCCGCGATCAGGGCCGCACGGAAGTTGCCGAGCAGCAGGAAGAGCACGACGATGACCAGCACCGCGCCTTCGGACAGGTTTTTCGCGACCGTCTTGATCGTCGAATTGACCAGCTCGGTGCGGTTCAGCACCGGCTGAATTACGACGTCAGGAGGCAGCGAAGCGTTGATCGTCTTCAGTTTCTCAGCGACCGCGGTCGACACGATGCGGCTGTTCTCGCCGATCCGCATGATCGCCGTGCCGACAACGACTTCGGTACCGTTCTCCGATGCCGAACCCATGCGGATCGCCTGACCCGTCTTCACAGTCGCAACTTGTTCGACCGTGATCGGCACGCCGTTACGTGTCGCGATCACGGTCCTGGCCAACTCGCTGGCATTGCGAACGAGCGCATCCGAGCGAACAGCCAGACCTTCGCCATTGCGATTGACGAAGCCACCGCCGACGCTGGTGTTATTGCGCTCCAGCGCATTTCCCAGGTCCGTCAGCGTGATGCCGAGCGAGGCCAGCTTCTGCACGTCGGGCACGACGAGGAACTGCTTGGCGTAACCGCCAATCGAGTCGACACCGGCGAGGCCCGGTGTGGTCTTCAGAAGCGGCGTCACGATCCAGTCCTGCGCGGTGCGCAGGTAGGTCGCCTTGTCCTCTTCGGTCGTCAGTCGCTCGCCCTCTGGCGTGATGTAGCTGCCATCGGGCTGTTGGCCCGGTTCACCGGGCTTGTGCTTGTCGTCCTCGCGATGATCGAGACGAACGGTGTACATGTACACCTCGCCCAGGCCTGTCGCGATCGGACCCATTTCAGGGTTCACGCCGTCGGGCAGATTCTCTTGCACGCCCCGCAGACGCTCGCCCACCTGCTGGCGGGCGAAATAGATGTCCGTCGCGTCCGAAAAGACCGCCGTGATCTGCGCGAAGCCGTTGCGGCTCAACGAGCGCGTATATTCCAGGCCGGGGGTGCCGGCGAGCGCGGTTTCGATTGGAAACGACACCTGCTTCTCGACCAGCTCGGGCGAGAGGGCAGGCGCGCGGACGTTGATCTGGACCTGATTGTTGGTGATGTCCGGCACCGCGTCGATCGGTAGCCGGTAGAGGGAAAAGGCGCCGATGGCGGCGACGATGACGGTGAGGAGCAGGACTAGCCAGCGCTTCTCGACCGCCCAGGTTACGATACGGGCGATCATGGCTTAATCCTCGTGGCTCGCTTCGCCCTTGCCGATCTCGGCCTTGAGCGTGAAACTTCCGGTGGTGGCGATCTGTTCGTTGCCGGTCAGGCCCGACCGGACGATCACCGTGTCGCCCGACGCATCGCCGAGCTGGACCGGGGTCGCCTTGAAGCCGGTGGGCGTGCGCACGAACACGACCGACTTGCCCTCGAAACTCTGGACCGCCGTCGTCGGCACGCGGACCGCCCCGCTCCCGCCGCTGCCCGTGAGCTGCACGGCTGCCGTCACAGGCTCGCCGACCCGCCATTCGCCACCGCGATTGTCGAGGGTGGCGAGCGCAGGCACGAGCCGCGTCTGCGGATCAAGCGCCGGCGACACGAAGGTCACGCGGGCGGTCGCCTGACGGCCTGCCGCCTTCACCAGCACCGTATTGCCGGGACGCACCCGGCCCGCATCCTCGGGCTTGAGATTAAGCGCGATCGACACCTGGCTCAGGTTGGCGATGCGATAGAGTTCGGCATCCGCCGCGACCGTTTGTCCCAGCGTCACGGGGCGCGCAATGATCTGGCCCGAGATCGGCGCGGCAATGCCGAGCCGGTTGAGCCCGCCGCCGCCGACACCCGCCGCCGAAACCATGCTCTGCGCCTGCGTCAGGGCGATCCGCGCCTCCGTCGCCGCTGTGCGGGCGGCGATCAGATCCTGTTCAGGGGAGACTCTCTGCGCGAACAGCCGCTGTTCGCGCGCGAGGTTCGAATTAGCGAGCTGAAGCCGCGCCCGCGCCGCCTCGACCTCGCCCTTGATCTGCGCCGCCTCGCGGCTTTCGATGACCGCAATGGTCTGGCCGCGTCCGACCGATTGGCCGAGGTTACGGGTGAGCGCGACCACGCGTCCCGCAATTGCGGCCGAGACGACCTGCGTTCCCTGTGGGTCGCCCTCGATGATCGCGGGCAGCTCGATCGTCCCGGCCCCGCCGATGATCGGCCGTCCGACCTGGACGCCCGCTGTGGCGATCTGGTCGGCACCCAATGTGACGACGCCTTCACCGGCATGACCGCCTTCAGCACCGCCCTTTTCCGTGCCCGCTGCCGTCTCATTGGCAGCTGCGCCTTCGGCAGTTGCCTCGTTTCCGCCATCCTTGCCGCCGCAGGCAGCCAAGAGCAGGGCGAGCGACGCCGCGCCCGCGAGATAAAAGCTCTTCATCACTGATTCCCCCCATTGGGCGCACGAGCGGTCAGTCGCTCCACTTGCGCGCGGGCATTCTGGTAATTGGCAAGCGCGTCGATCGCGGCGACCCGCGTTTCGGCGAGCGTGCGTTCAGCATCGAGCAATTCGAGCTGGCCGAACTTGCCCTCGCGATAGCCGATCCGCGCGATGCGGGCGGCCTCCTGTGCAGCCGCCAGCGCCGGCCCCGACGCCGCACGAGCCGTCGTTGCGGCATTGGCCGCCTGCGCCTGCGCGTCCGTGATCGCCTGTTCGATGTCGAGCGCGGTCACGCGGCGCTGCGCATCCGCCTGGGTCCGCTGCGCGGTCGCCTGCGCAATCGCGGCGCGACCATTGTTGAACACCGGGATCGGGATCGACACGCTGAACACCGCCGCCATGTCGTTGGTCGCTTCCAGGCGGCGGATCGACGGCCCGACGTTCAGGTCAGGCACGCGATTGGCGCGCGCGAGCCGCACGCCGGCTTCGGCAATGGAGAAATCCGCGTTGGCTGCCGCCAGCGCGAGTGTGCCGGTCGTGTTGACCGGTGCCAACGGCCCATAGACGTTCACACCGGGAAGGCGATCGAGCAGCGTGTCATCGAGCAGGCCGTCGATCGGCCGTCCGATCCGACGCGCCAGATTGGCGCGGGCCGCCTCGGCCAAGCGAAGCTGCCGCTCCACATTGGCGTCGGCATTGATACGCGCGACATCCGCGCGCTGTTGCTCGAGTGGCGATGCCCGCCCTGCCTGCACGCGAACGCCCGCGGCCCGCAGCGCATCGCTGGCGATCCGGGCCTGATCGCGGGCTGTCATTACCCGGCGATCGGCCGCGACCGCTTCGACATAGAGCTGCGTTACCTGAAGCCGGACATCCGCCGCGATGATCGCGGCCTGGATCTCGGCCCGGGACAATTGCGCATTGGCGACCGCGACGCGGGCGCCGCGCTTGCCGCCTAGCTCGATCGGGATCGCAAAGCCGACCGTGGTTTCCGCGCTGCGGACCCCCCGATACGGCCCGGAGCCGATGACATTCTCGACTTGGCCTTGAACCACCGGATTGGGCCGCAAGCCGGCGACTGTGCGACCTGCACGGGCCGCGTCGATTCCAGCTGTCGCCGCTTCCGCAGCAGGGGCCGAACCGCCCGCTGCACTGACCGCTTGGTCAAGCGTGTAGACCGGCGCATCCTGCGCAACAGGCGCGGACGGTCCGACCTGCGCCTGCGCCATCGTGGCGCAAGACGCTGCGGCCAGCATGGCCGCGAGGATACGATTCATGAAAATAGGACTCCTGACGATGATCGACAGGGGCGCGCCAACGCACGCCCAAATCGGACGTCAGGCTTGGGGGGGTCTCAAATGGACCATGCCGGTGCGGCCATCGAGCGACGCAGAGGCGGAGATAGTTGGTTTGGGCGTCGTGAGGACGTGGGTATATTCCATCGTCGTGCGCGCAGGCGCACCAACGTCATGCCCGTGGCAATAATTGTGATGGTGGGGGACGTTCTTGTCCGAATCCGATGGCACTTGATCGATGTCGCCATCGGTATGGATTGTGAACTCGACGCCCGCGATGCTCCCCCCCGCCAGATCGGCGGCGTGAGCCATGCCGGAGAAACTGGTGAGGACCAGCATCAGGCATGTCAGGAGAGGCAAAAAGGCTCGCACGAACCCGCCCTTACCACGGAGAGGTTTCCATGTCATTGCAATAACTCGCGAGCCGGTGCCTTCGCGGCATGCCATGCCGGCCAGGCTTCCCGAAGCACGCGCCATGCCGAGCGCAGGAAGATCACGGCGATCAATCCGCCGACGATGATGTCCGGCCAAGCCGAGCCGGTCAGGCCGACCAATCCGGCAGCCGCGAGAACCCCGACGTTCGACGCGACATCATTGCGCGAGCACTCGAACGTGCTCGACATGTTCACATTCTCGCGGCGGAAGCGCCAAAGCAGCGCGAGGCAGATCAGGTTCGCAACCAGCGCGGCGCTGCCGACCCCGAGCATCAAGCCCGATGCCGGAGGAACGCCGTTCGCAATCTTGTCAGCGATCTCGAAAATGACCGCGACGCCGAAAGCCAGGATGATGCCACCCTTCGCCAGCGCCGCACCCGCTTCCCAGCGCGCGCCTCGATGCAATGCATAGAGACTGAGCGCATAGACCACCGCGTCGCCGAACATGTCGACCGAATCCGCCATCAAGGCAGAGGAACGCGCGACGACGCCGCCACCAAACTCGACCACGAACATCGCGAGATTGATGAGCATCACGATGATGAGCACGCGGCGCTGCTCGGCCTTGCGACCAAGTTCCGCGATCGTGTCGCGTTTCGATGAGCAACAAGCGTCTGCCATTATCGAAGCTCGATTCGTGGATCAGACGCCCTATATGAACCCTCATCCTACTAGAGGGTCAAGAGGTTGAGCGATGAAAATCGGTGAGATCGCAAAGCGCACCGGGTTGAAGATCGAGACGGTCCGTTTCTACGAGGCCGAAGGGCTGGTTCCCGCTCCCATCCGTAGCGGTGGCAACTATCGACTCTATGATCGCTCGCACCTTGATCGTCTGTCGTTCATCAAACGCTCGCGTGATCTGGGTTTCACCCTGGATCAGGTTCGTGCGCTCCTGCGGCTTTCAGATGATCCGCGCGGTTCCTGTGCCGAGGCCGACCAAATTGCTGCGGTCCACATCGCGGAAATCGATCGCAAGCTGGCCGACCTTACAGCGTTGAGAACGGAAATCGCTCAGTGGGGTGACACCTGCAACGCCAGCATCGTTGCCGAATGCAAGGTTATCGACGCCCTGTCGTTGAGTCCTGGTGTCAAAACCGTCCGGGGCTGTTGAAAAATGCGCGCTGGTAGCCGGTCCGGTTGAGGGCGAAATGAAACCCCAAGGTTTCTCGATCCCGTCCCGATTGGGATGGTGAAGAGAGAATGTAGTCGGCTTCTCAAAACCTATGTCTAAGGGTGCTGGTGATATCCGAACGACTGTTGGTCACTTCGGCGCGAGCGCGAAATCGACCCGCGCCGCGACCACGCCGTTGTTCGTGCCGGCCATGACGGGCGGGGCGGCGCTCTGCATCGCGACCACGGGCGGCGGTGCTACGGGCATCGCCGTCATATCGCCGGCCTGCGGTAATTCGCCGCCAGTGCCGCCATCCCGGATCGAAAGCACCCGCACGATATGCAGCCCGGCCGCGGCGGCATATGCGTCCGCTTTCGCGCGTGCGGTTTTGTAGGCATTTCCGTAGCCGGTGAGGTTCGCCTTTTCCGGATCGGCGACCGACAGGTCGGGGCCGGACACGATGTTGGCACCGGCGTTAGTGACGGCGGCGATCGCCGCGCCTACTTTGCCGGTGTCGCGCATCCGAACGGTGACGCTGTTGGCGACCTCGTACTGTCCCTTGTTCGCGCCCCAAGTGATGCGGTTCACCGACAGATTGCGAGTTTGGATATCCCGTTGGGCGACGCCTAACTTTGCCAGTGCCTGCGTGATCGCGGTCATGGTGCGAGCGTTCCGTTCGGACGCGCCGCGGGCATCCGCGGCGATGCTCGACAAGCCGGCGGTGAACAGCGCCTGGTCAGGCGTCGCCTCGGTGCGGCCGGTGCCCGTCACCGACAACAGCGTCTCGCCCGGCTGAAGGCCGATCGGATCGGGGGTGGCGTTGCAAGCGCCGAGACCAGCGCATAGCGGCGCGACCCAGATCAGACTCCTCATCCGCGTTCTTCCTTCTCGTTCTCTACCTGGAAGACACGTCTATCGATACGGTCGAGGTTTTCCCATTGGGATGCTAATTTTGGGACAACGAAAGGTCAGCCCAGGATAGGTGTTCCTATAACTACGCCATCCTCAAGCTGAAGCTTTTGCCACTGCCGCTCTCGCGCATAGTGGTACAAGGCAGAGTAGAGCCGCCAGCATCCAGAAAGCGGCCGTTAGGCCGGTATGCCCCGCGACGAAACCGATCGCAGCCGGACCTGCCAGGATGCCGGCGTAGCCAACCGTCGTAATCGAGGCGACGGCAAGCTCAGGCGGCATCGCGTTCTGTGCGCCAGCCTGGCGAAACAATACCGGCACCGTGTTCGATGCACCAAGTCCGATCAACATCAGACCCAACATGGCGACCACGGCAACCGGTGCGAGCAGCATGATCCCGTAGCCCATGAGCGCCAGCAAGCCGCCCCAAAACATGGTCTGACGATCACCAATTCGAGCCACCACCCGATCGCCGGTGAGCCGCCCTGCGGTCATCGCAATAGCGAAGACACTATATCCAAGGCCCGCTTGATCGGGTGCCAGCAATCCCTTGCCGGCAAGGAGCAGCGCACCCCAGTCGAGAATAGCCCCCTCCGTCAGGAAGGTAATCGCGGCGAGTAGCGCCAGGAGAACCACAATACCGCGCGGCACGACGAAAAGCGGCGCTTGTTCGGCACGCGGCGTAACGATGAACCGTGATGCGGCAAATGCCAGTGCGGCAAGCATCAGTGCGGTCGCAACGAGTGTTCCGGCGAGCGCGCTTAGGCGCGCAGATACATCGTCCGCGACGCGCACAGCTGGACAAGCGCGACCTTCACGCGCATCGGCTTGCCCGAGATCTCGACGTCCTCGTGGCTCCAGTCGAACTGGTAAGCCTCGCCCGGCCGGAATAGCAGCGGGATGAACGCCGGCGCATTCATTACGTCGCGACGCCGCGCCTGCCGCCAGCGCGCCGCATAACGGCGCACCGCATCATACGAGCCGTCGAACCCCTCGCGTAGCAGCAGGTCGTGGATACGGGTGAGGCGCAGCTTCTCCCGCCGCGGCCGTGCCTCATCTTCCTCCAGCAACGCGTCCAGTCGCGATTGAAACGGCCCCAGCTTCGGCAGCGGCTGTACCTCCCGCCGATACCCCATGTCCGCCTCCGGCGCCCGGATCGCCTTGCGCACCACCTTGCGCGACAGGTGCAGGTCCCGCGCTATCGCCTTGATGGCCTTCCCCGACGCGTGCTCGCGCCGGATCCTCAACACCGTCTCCAATACCAGCATCCCGATCTCGCCGCCTGACACACCGCCAAGCGAACAGCCTAGACCAACGGGATGAGGGGTCCCTTTTCGACGCCGATCACCCCGCTACCGGGGTCCCTTTTCCACGCCGATCCACACCCGAAATTTCGCTCGAAATGCGGTTGCCCATCACCGGCCACCGCTCTTTGCCCAGCCGCAGACTACCGACTGGCAGGTGAACGGACGACCGCTTTCGGGAGCGCTATTACCGCGATTGAACCACCGAAATTGGGTCGTTATAGCCTGGATCGCCGGTGAATATCTCAGCCTTGATGGTGTCACATTTTGAGCAGTGCGCCTCTCCCGAGGCATGAGGCTCGTGACGCCAGCGTGTCACGAACGCTGCATCATGCGCTCAACGATCCTAGACTGTTTGGTTGATAAAAAAAGCACGTGCAATCTCGTGTGCGGCGATGTTGGCTAACTTGGCCGAACAAAGCGGGCATATGCGATCCAGCCGTAGAAAACGGTGAGCCCGAAGAGGTTCACCACTTCGCCTGATAATTGCCGAAGGCTTCCACCCATCTGGTTGACCCCCACCATCAGATGTATCCCCGGGGTCGTGGGAAGCATCCGTGACGCTGCGACGAGCCATCCCGGCGTTGCCTCCGAGGGCCATGACAAGCCGGAGAGGAAGAAGATTGGCAGGGATGTCACGATCCAGAGCTGGATCGGCCGCTCGCGAGTCTTGAAGAAGCTGGCAAGCGCCATTGCCCCGGCGACGGTTGCCGCGACGAACGCGATTGCTGCGACGATGAGGGTGAGAGGGGCCGCCTGAGCACGTGGGTAGTCCTGAAACCAGAAAACGAAGCCAGTGTAGTAGGCCACGTCGAGGAGACCAATTGATACGAATGCCAGTGCGATGCCGAAGAACTCCCTGCGAGTGAAGCGTCGGCGGCCCTGCCGTTCCCTCATCGTCCCGGCAAGCAGAGCGAGACCCATCAGCAGCGTCTGATGAATGATCAGGAACGCGACGCCCGGAACGACCGTGCTTCCATAGCCTTCGCGCGTGTTGAAGAGCGGTCGTTGCACGAGCGACAAGGCCGGTGGCGCCGTCGCGCCGGCGGCCATCGCCTGATCCATCCCTGCCTCGCGACCGACCGCCGAAATGGCAGCGGCGATGCTGCCGAGCGAGGTGCTGCTACGAAGAAGATAGGCACCATTGCCATACAGCGCGATCGTGCCTTGGCCACCACGCAGGATGTTCCGCTCGTAGCCGTCCGGGATGACGATCACCGCGTCCGCGTGGCGAGATTGCACCCATCCGTAAGCCTCTCGAGGAGACGATAGGGAGGCGATGAGCTCGGCCTGCTGAAGGGCCGGGAGCTTCATCAGGAGCGAGCGGCTCGAACCGGTATGGTCGAGATCGACAACGACGATGGGCAGTCGCCTCGGCACCTCGCCGGAATAAGCGGCCGGGTAGAAGAACGAATAGATGATGGCCGATCCGATCAGCAGCAGGAGCGCGGATCGGTCCGAGAGGATGGCACGGAACGTGCCGAGGAAGGCGTTGCGTATCACCGGCGGCCCCAGGTTTCCGGCTGCTTCGCCGCGGCAAGGTAGCGCGGCAGTCCGACGGCAAGACCGACGATCACGAATGGTAGCATGACGATGATCTGTCGCAGTGACACTGATGCCGCCGAACCCATGATCCACTGCTCCGAAAGCAGCTTGGCAAAGGAAGAATAAGGAAGCAGCGCGCTCCATACCCGAGCAAAGCCGGAGGCGGACTCGACCGGGAATACCGCCCCGGCGAACGCGAAGGAGGCTCCCGCGTAGAGGCCAGCCGCCGAAAGCGCGCTGCTCATCGTTAGAGTAAGACCGACGAATAGAAGCCCGACACCGACATATGCCATGTACATCACCGCATAGCCGGCGCCGATCAGCAGCGGGCTGCCCGCGATCGGCCAGCCTCGCAGACCAGCCAGATAGGCGATCGCTGCGATCCCCCAGCCCATGAAGATGAGGACGTAGAGCAGCAATTTGCCGCAAACGGCCCAGGCCGCCTCGCGTCGCGAGCAGTCTGCAAGCCAGTCCCCGATCGTTCCGTCGCGAAGCTCCCGCCCGAGCGCGCCGGTGATCGCCACCATGAAGATCAGATGCAGCAATGCGGGATGAAGCAGCGCCACCAGCTGAATTTCGTAGCTGCCCTGCGGATTGAAGAGAACGGTCGAGCGTACCGCGATGGGTGGCCTGCGAACCCTCCCAGGCCCCAGCACGGCCGCGCTCTGCTGCGACGCAAGCGAGCTGGCATAGCCTTGCACGACGCTGCCGACTTCGCGGATGACGGACCCGGCCGGTGTCGAGTAGCTGGCATTGTAGAGCGCAATGACCTGAGCCGTGCCGCCGCGGAGTACCTCTCTGCTTGTGTCCCGATCGATGAGGACAATTGCATAGGCCTGTCGGGCGCGCACGGCGTTTTCCGCCATCGACAGGTCGGGTGCTATTTCGAGAACGGCCAAGCCGGGCGCCGCATCGAGACGGCGGGTCAACTCGCGGGCGATGCCGCCGCCGTCGCGATCGACCACGACGATTGGGAGGTCGCGCATGGCCCCGGCCGACATCTGGATGGCGACCGTGGCGAGAAGGATCAACGGGATCCATGTCACGAGCGACAGGTCCCAGAAGCTCTTTCGCAGGAAGCCGGCCTCCCGCCGAAAGCCGCCGACCAGCGCGGGCGGGATCATTGCGGCCAGTCGAACAGGACCGTCATACCGGGACGCAGCCCGTCGATGGGACGGGATGGCAGGGCGCGGACCTCGAAGCTCTTGACGTCGAACCCGCTGGACTGGCGGGTCGCGCGCCAGGTCGCGAACTCGCCCGCCGGCGCCAGGTACGACACGCGGAACGTCACCCGCCTGTTCGCAAGCGCAGGTATCGTTCCGACGATCTGCCGGCCTCGTGCGAGCCCGTCGAGCTGATCCTCGCGGACGTTCAGCGTGACCCAAGCGTTTTCGACGTCGGTCAGCATGAAGACCGGAAAGCCCTGCGGCACGAGTTCGCCTGGTTGAGCCATCCGCTTCCCGACTTCCCCAGCAGATGGCGCGACCACGCGCGTCTCGGCGGCGGCGGCCTGCACCTCGGCCACCGCGCCGCGCGCCTGCTGGACCTGACCGCCAGCGGCGGCCTTGTCCTGAGGGCGGGCTCCCGCCAGGGCCTGATCGTATTGCGCCCTCGCTGCCTTCGCAGCCTCCGTCGAAGCGATGGCGTTCGTCCGCGCCTCGTCCGCCTTCTGACCGGCGACGACGCCCTGGGCGAACAAGCGTTGCGTGCGGTTGCTGGTATCCTGCGCCAGATTCGCTGCCGCCTGTGCACGCCGCCATTGCGCCTCGGCCGCCCGGATGTCCTCGCTGCGCGCGCCGGCCTCGGCCTTGTCCTGCGTTGCCTGCGCGGCCTCCAGCGCCCCGCCGGCCTGCTGCTGCTTGGCGGCGACTTCGGGGCTGGAGATCGTGTAGAGTAGCTGCCCTTGCCGGACGGGCTGTCCTTCCTCCACGCCGAACGATGCGATCCGTCCCGTGACCTTGCTCGTGACGCGGATCTCGCGCGCGTCTACCATGCCTTGCAGCTGACCAGGCACGGGACGGTAGCTGAGCCAGAGTCCGACGCCCAGCAGGGCAGCGACCACGAGAGCGACAACGACCAGTTTGCCGCGGGGTGGCCTTGTCGTCCCCCCGCCGTCGTGCATTTCGTTTTCAGTTGCGGCGTTCATGGAATTACCTTGTCGGCTTTGGCGACGTATGCGGCCATCTCATCCATTTGCCCGCTGACGTTCAGAAGCTGGGCAAGTGCCTGTACATATTCGTTGGCCGCCTGCGCGCGCTGGATGCGCGATCGCCCCAGCGAAAGCTGCGCGTCGATGACGTCCAGCGATGTCGCCTGCTGTTCCCGATAGGATAGGGTCTGAAGCCGCAGATTCTCGATAGATGAAGCGAGGGAGGTATCGAGAAGCAGATACCGCTTTCGCGCCGCCTCGACGTCGTTCCACGCCTTCGTCACACCGATCTCGATCTGCGTGCGGCCTTCGCGCAGACCGGCGCGCGCCTGTTCCGCCGTCGCCCGTGCCGCATCGACCGCCTGTCGGCGCCCAAGACCCCCGGCGAGCTTATAGCGCAAGCCAACACCCACTGCCCAATCCGGGTCCGTGAGGAGGGTGTCGCGCCGGTCGAAATTATACTGGCCGAAGCCGTAGACGGTCGGGCGCTGCTTCGCCTGCTGGATCAGGACGCCGGCCTTCGCCTGGTCCTCCAGCGACGACAGCCGCTCGAGTTGAGGATGTGAGGCTAGGGCCGCGGCCTTGAACGTGTCGAGCGGCGGCAGTGGACGCGAGATGACGAAGAGCGGCGTTGACGGCCTCACTCCTGCGGGTTCGCGCAGCAGCCCCGCAAGCGCCGCATTCGCCGTCTGGAGGTCAGCGATCGCCTTCTCATATTCCGCCCGTGCGTCGTCGCGTGCCACCTCTGCCTGAAGGCGTTGCGCCCGGCTGATGAAGCGCGCTTCCTCGAGCTTGACGGCGTCTGCGACGTGACGGTCGAGCCCATCGAGCACGTCGCGGCGCACGCCCAGCGCTCGCTCGGCTAGCTGCTGGCCGAAATAGGCCCGCACCAGTTGCACGAGCTGATCGTTGGCGGTGATGGCCCGGTCGGCCTGCGCCTGCGCCACCTGTGCCCGCGCACCAGCCTGCGTCCCCGAAATCTGCCCTCCGGTGTAGATCGGGAGGGTCGTCGAAGCGATGGGGCGCGTACTTTGCCTTCTAACTTGAAACCGCAGCGGGTCAGGGATGCCGAAGCCCTCGGCGACCGGCGCGAGCGAACCGAGCGGCAGATAGAGCGTCTTCTGATAGTCCAGCAGTTGCGCCTCGAGGTCGACGTCCGGCCTGCGCAATGTGCGCGTGGCTCCCTCTTGCGCCTCCTTGCTGCGCACGTTCGCGTCCGAGGCCGCGATCGCGTCGGAACGGTCCAGCAGCTGCTCCTGCGCACGGGCGTATGTCAGGACGGCGGGGCTTGAGGGGCCGATGTTCTGGGCCGATGCGGCATGCGCCGTCGCGACCGCGGCGCCGATGATGGCGATAGACCGAAGGCTCATCATCGACGTTGGCCCGCTTTGCTGTGAGGCGACAAGCCGTCTGCGGCCTCGATGCCGCAGCCATGTACGAGGGGACGAGGTCTGGGCGTCGCCGCCATGATCACGTTCACGACTGCGACCCCGGTCGTCGAAATTCGCAAGAGACGATGCTCGCCCCCCTTCGGAGGGACAGCTCGCGGGCCGCACGTCGTTTCGCGAATGATCTTGGCAATCCCAAAGCATGGTCCAGCTCGTCGCCGATCAACGACGCACTCAGCGCGCCCGAAACGATGCCCTTGACGAGGGCCGGCAGCTCGTGGTCGGCGACTGTCGAGCCCCCCGTCGTGTCGCCCGCCAACTCGCTTGGTAGGCGGGAGAATCGGCTGAAGAGGGGTTCCAGCATCTGACGATCGGTCGCGGCAAGCCAGCCGATCAGCCGGCCCACGCCGGTCTGTGCGAACGTGTCGAAGACGAGGTCGACGAGGCCGGCTTCATCGATGTCGCCTGCCCTCAAGGCTCGGACACCGCGCCGGAAGTCCTCCAGAAGCTGGCCGATGACGTCGTCCGCGACGGCTGCCTGCAGGTTGGCCGCGGTGCCGAAATGATGGGTGATGCTTCCGTGCGCCATGCCTAATGCCCCGGCCACGCTCTGAAGCGTGATCGCTGCCGGCCCGAAACGCTCAAGGATATCGCGGGCAGCGCCGACCGCTTCGCTGCGAAGCTCGTCCGGATGACGCCGGCGGCGGCGGGGAGGCGCTATTGTCATTGATGACAATATAAGTTAATGCCGTGTCGGTGTCAATGACGATCAGCGGAGACGACGCGGATGCCTAACGATAGCGCCGGCCATACCTGCGCCTTCGATGTGATCGCCTCCGACATCGATCACATGGGCCACGTCAACAATACGGTCTATTTACGCTGGATTCAGGAGGCGGTGGTCTCCTTTTGGCACCGGATCGCGCCCGGCGATGCGCTGGAGTCGGTTGCCCGGGTCGCGATAAAGCATGAGATCACCTATCGCTGCCCCGCCTTCCTAGATCAGCGCGTTGACTGTCAATCGGCGTCCAAAAGGGACCCCCTACCGGCGTCCAAAAGGGACCCCCTTCGTCGAGCAGCGTACCGGGGATGACGGGCGCACTGTTCGCGCTGGTTGCGGCGTAGGGCGGGCGTAGCCCGACGGGAGGCGCAACCAGCGCGAAGCGTTCTCTGCCGGTGTCCCAGGCGTCAGCTTCGATGTTTGAAGCGCCAGCTGTCGTTGCCGGTTTCGACGATGTCGCAATGGTGGGTAATTCGGTCGAGCAGCGCGGTGGTCATCTTGGGGTCGCCGAAGACGGTGGGCCACTCACCAAAGGCCAGGTTCGTCGTGACGATGACTGAAGTCTGTTCGTAGAGCTTGCTGACGAGGTGGAAGAGCAGCTGACCGCCCGAGCGGGCAAACGGCAGGTAGCCAAGCTCGTCGAGCACCACGAGGTCGAGGCGCGAGAGCTGGGCCGCCAGCGTGCCGGCCTTCCCAAGGCGGGTTTCCTCCTCGAGCCGGTTCACCAGATCAACCGTGTGGAAATAGCGCCCGCGGGCGCCGGCCCGTACCACATTGGCGGTGATGGTGGTGGCGAGGTGCGTCTTGCCGGTGCCCGTCCCACCGACCAGCACGACGTTGCGCCGGCCCGGAAGAAACGAGCCGCTGTACAGCGAGCGTACCGCGTGCCGCTCTACACGGGCGGTGCGATCCCGGCGATCCAGGCGGGTGCGGACGGCGCGGTCGAGGTGGCCCGCGCCAGGCAGGCGGGTGGTCGCGACCTGTCTCGCGTCAGGTTGGTCCGCACCTATTTCGGTCAGCAGGTTGCCGCCCAGCTGACCCGGTCGACGCGCGAGACGCTCGCAGGGTTCGATCGGCATCTGTCGGATGCCGTGAAGCTCGAGCAGAACGGGGTCATTCCCCATGCGCGCGTCCTCCAGGTTCAGGTCGCCCGCGACGCCGCCGAACGCGCCTTCATTCGCGCGCAACTCGAGGAAGCGACTGCTGCCGACGCACTGTCGCGGTTGCTGGACCGACCCGCCGGCGTCGGCGCATCGACGCCGCTGTTCGTCAATTCGCAGCCGCTGCCTCCCGTCGGCACATTCCTGGAGGGCATAGACGCGACGCCCCGGGCCCGCGGCGCCGACGCAGCGCGTGACATCGCCAGCGCGGGGGTCGGCCTGGCGAAATCGCGCTACCGCCCGCAAGCCTTCGCGTTCGGCAGCTACAACGCCAATCGCGACAATGCGCTGCCCACGGACACGCGAAACCGCGACCGCTCTGTCGGCGAGCGCCGTCTATGCCGGTTCGGCGCTTGCCTATTCGGGCGCGACGTTACCGCTGAACGGCGCCAACGCCTTTGCCCACATCTGGAGCAACGTGCTGCCGCTGAACCCAACTCAGTCGCGGCGGGCTGCCCGTCGCGGTCACGACCGAACCGCTGTTCAACCGGACAAGTGGTTACAAGGGCTATGTCTTCCCGGCGGTAGCGGTGATCATCGTTCAACAGACGCTGCTCTTCGGCGCCGCTACCTTCATGGGCGGACGACGCCGCTCCGGCGCATGGCGGATGGGTGTCGCGGAGTTCTGGGGAACGCTGGCGGCGTTCGCGTCGGTGGGCATTCTAGGCTGTTATTTCCTGTTCGGGTTCATCTTCTGGCTCCAGGCCGTGCCCGTTGATGGCAACATCGCCGGCATGATGGTGATGGTCCCTGTCTTTGCCACGGCGGTTGCTGCCCTGGGGCTGCTCGTCGGCAGCGTGTTCGATCGTGCCGAACGGGCAACCTACATCCTGGCGCCGACCTCGGTGCCGTTCTTCTTCCTCACCGGGACCGCATATCCGCTCGATCAAATGCCGGGCTTGGTCGCCGCCCTCTCTCACTTGATCCCGGCCACCGCCGGCGTCCACACGTTCGTCCCGTTGAACCAGATGCATGCGCGCCTGAGCGAGGTCACGATCCCCGCCTTGACCCTTGCAAGCCTCGCCCTCGGCTATGCCATGCTGGCGTATTCGCGCCTCGTCGGCTTCGGCGCGATGGTCGGGACGTCCGCCACCGAGGCCTGAATGGAGGGCAATCCTCGCCAAGGAGCGCAAGCTCCACCGTTTCCGCGGCTGTAGTGTATCGCGCACTCCTTCTAGCCGCTCGTAGTGGCTGCGACCTCGCTTCGCATGGCCACGAGACTTCGTGTCGCTGATCGCTGCCACCTGCATCGATAGTTGCCTCACGTAGAGACCTGGTCGAGTCAGCAAGAAAGGGAACCATTCGGTTTCCCTAGGTGTTGTTGGTGGGTAATTGCCGGGAAATGGCTGGGCCAAGCGGCGCCGCGACCGGCGTCGGGACATGGGCAACAGACGAGGTCAGGCTTTGAAAGCACCGCTTCTCTATTCGTCCGACATCGAGACGATCGCCGAGGATGAAGAGCGCCTGACGGCCGAGATCGTCGAGCAGATGGCGGCCGGCAACCGCTGCGCTTTCGAGCATCACCGTCACGCGATCCGCGACGCGCATGCCAAGTCACATGCCGTCCTGAAGGGCACATTGACGGTTCACGACGATCTGGCGCCGGAACTGCGGCAGGGTATCTTCGTGCGCCCAGCCACGTATGGTGTGGTCGCACGGCTGTCCTCGGCACCCAGCGACATTCATTCGGACGCGATCCCTGCGCCGCGAGGCTTCGCGATCAAGGTGATCGGCGTCGAAGGAGAGCGGTTGTCGCCCGATATCGGGGGCGCCAACCAGGATTTCCTGATGGTGAACTTTCCCGTCCTCGCCTTTGGCACCATCGCCAAATACAAGCTGATGCTGAGCCTTCTCGAGGCGAATGCGCATGCGCCCGACACCTTCCAGCGGCTGATCGCGGGCACTGCGCGGGGTGCCAAGAAGACAGTGGAGGCGTTGGGGATGACGCCCGGGGCGACGCTCGAGGGTTTGGCGCGCGACAACCATCATCCGCTCGGCGAGAGCTACCACACGCAAGGTGCTATCCGCTTCGGTGACCATGTCGCCAAGCTGGCGCTGTCCCCAGCTTCCGATAACGTCCGGGCCTTGACGGGACAGCCGGTGGGCAAGGCGGAATTCTCCACGATGCGGGATGTTCTGGTGGAGCATTTCGCCGGCCAGGGCGCGGAATATGCCCTGTCGGCGCAACTCTGCACCGATCTGGTGGAGATGCCGGTCGAGGATGCGGCGGTACGCTGGGACGAGAAGGTGTCGCCGCATCGCCCGATCGCAACGCTGCGGTTCGCACCGCAGGACGCCTACGCGCCGGCACGCCAAGTGTATGGCGACGACATCCTGTCCTTCAATCCATGGAACGGCGTAGAGGCGCATCGCCCGCTTGGCCAGATCATGCGCATCCGCCGGGCGGCTTACGAACGCTCGACCAGCTACCGCCATCGGATGAACGCGCGCGCCCGGATCGAGCCTGACCAGCTTGATGACATTCCCGACTGAACAAGCAGGAGGTCGTGATGACCACAGACAACAAGGATCCGCGCCTCGCGGATGAGAGCACGCTTCAGGAAATCCGTCGCCGGGTGGAGGAAGTCGCCGCCGATGCACCCCACCTCGCCAAGATCGCGCTCGAGGCGATGATCCGCAAACATAATCCGGACCTGAAGGGCAGCGCACGGTCGGCCGGCCGCGCCGGCAAGCAATCCGGCAACGTGTCCGAACTCACCGCCATCGCTACGCTCAAGCCGGGCGGCGCAGAGCGCCTGCGGCGGATCTTCGATCTCACCGACGGCAACATGGACGGTGCCCAGCGCGTCTCCACCCTGCACGACATGCGCTTCGTGTTTTTCGACAATGATACGCGCATCCTGTTCGCGACCGCCTACGACGGCGACTGGGATGCCTACATCAATGACTTTGCGACCAAAATTCCCGAGCTCATGGACCTTCTGTTCGCCAACGTCGAAGGCTGGCCGGGGATCGACAGCCCCAAGGTGAAGGATTTCATCGCCGACCACCAGATCGACGCTGCCGGTTGGTTCGTCGCCAATCCGCAGGTGACGGTGGTCGACGTACGCCGCTTCCAACGAATGGAGAAGGCGCTCAACGCGTTCCTCGATGCAGAGGCCGCCAACACGGCGATCGATCCGACGACCAAGGCGGCGCTCGGCCAACTTACCGACGCCATCTCCAAGCCGGAAGGGGTGGATTACTGACATGAGCGTTCTGGCGGACCTGAGGGCGCGCTTCAGCCGGGAGCGGGTCAAGCTGCAGCTCGACGACATCCAGGCCCTGATCCTGCGATCGCGGCCCGAGCCCTATGTCGGCCTGCACGCGATGCTGCACGTCGATGAGGCGGAAGGCGGTCGCGATCTGGTCCGCCGGCTCGCGCCGCACATCCCCTCGGCCGACGATTGGACGGACGACATGGACTCCTGGACCGGCGTCGCGATCAGCCATGCCGGCCTGAAGGCGCTGGGCGTGCCAGAGGCATCGCTGAAGAGCTTTCCCCTGCCATTTCAACAGGGCATGGCGGCCCGAGCCGAGCAACTGCGCGACTTCGGCGAGAATGCACCCGACCGGTGGGAAGATGCCTTTCGGCCCGGCACCTGCCATATCGCGCTGACGATCTATGCCCGCGACGAAGCCGCGCTGGAAAAGGCGATCGAAGTCGCCATGACCGGGTTGGAAGCCTCGCATGGTGTCACGCTCGTCGGCACGCACAGCTTCGGGGCGGATGCCGATGCCAAGAACCCTTTCGGATTTCGCGACTCCATCTCGCAGCCGACAGTGGCGGGCGGCGGGGTGGACCCGCGGGGCGACGAGCGCGCGATCGCGGCGGGCGAGTTCATCCTGGGCGAAGACAGCGAGACCGGCGCGCCAGTCGCAATGCCCGAACCGGCCCCGCTCGGCCGCAACGGATCGTTCGTGGTCCTGCGCAAATATCAGAGCGCGGTTGGCGCCTTCAACGATTTCATCCGCGCAAACGCCGACAGCGAAGCCGACCAGGAGAAGCTGGCGGCCAAGATGTTCGGCCGCTGGCGCAGCGGCGCGCCGCTGATCCTGGCACCGGATCATGACGACGAGGCGCTGGGGGCGGATCGATCACGCAACAACGACTTCAATTTCGCGGAAGATCCCAAGGGACTGGTCTGTCCGCATTCAGCGCACATGCGCCGTCTGAACCCGCGCGACAGCCAGTTGACGATCCTGACCGACGTCAACATTCACCGCATCATCCGGCGCTCTTCCACCTTCGGCCCCAAGTGGACTCCGGACGTGACGGCGGCCGACGATGCGAAAGACGATCGCGGCATCTTCTTCATCTTCATCAGCGCGCGGGCGTACGATACGATCGAGTTCCTCCAGCAGGAATGGATCAACCGGGGCAACTTCATCGATCTTGGCACCGAAAAGGACCCGATCGTCGCGCTGCACGAGGAGCCCGGGACCTTCACCATTCCGCAGGAGCCGGCGCGAAAGCGCGTCAACGGCGTGACCACCTTCAACCGTCTGATGGGCGGCGAATATCTCTTCATGCCGTCGCTGACGGCGCTCCGGTGGATCGGTGAAGCAGGCTGGCACTGATCCGTCCAGCGGGCCTGAGGGGCGCTCGCAATACCGTTCGCATCGGCATGCCATCACCGTTTCGGCGGACGCGATCGACGAACTGGGCCACGTCAACAATGCTGTGTACCTGCAGTGGGTGCAGCAGGCGATAACCGCGTACTGGCGGACGGTGGCGAGGAAGGAAGATGTCGACCGGCTTCGCTGGATTGTTGCTAGTCACGAGATCTTCTATCGAAAACCGGCCTATCACCGCGATAGTCTCATCGCGACGGTTCAGATTACCAAACACACAGCGTCGCGAGCATGGTTCTCGACGCATATCGGCAGGGACGGCGAGACGGTCGCCGAGGTGCACTCGACGTTATGCTGTCTCGACGCGAGCTCGGGTCAACTCGTCCGCATCACTCCGGACCTTGCGCAGCCGTTCTGCCTGTAACACGCCGGGCCTATGAGGGGCGGTTAACCCTGGCGAGCAGCTTGGGTCGGATGGTGCGGCGCAGCCCGCGAGCAAGCTGCGCCACGGCCGATCATGCTCAGCCTCTGGGCATCGTCGGAACGGCTCGAGCGGTCGTCGCCGACGCTGACCGGGACCGATCAAAGCTCGGAGCGATGTAAGGAAGAGCCGCGATGGTCGGTGAAAAGAGAATGCCGAAAAGCCAACGCGGTCGGATAGGCCGGCCGAGTGCCGAAGAGGCGGCCAGTCTGGAAGACCGGATCCTGGCCGCCACTTGGGACTTGCTGCTCGCAAAGGGTGCCCGCGAACTCTCGGTCGAACGGATCGCACGTGCGGCTGCTGTCAGCAAGAAGACGATCTACACTCGCTTTCAAGGCCGCAGTGATCTCTTGATGCGCCTCCTGCGGCGCAAGCTGGAACTGGAAGAAAGCGGACTTCATGAGGACGTGGATGCGGAAGACTTTCGCGATGCATTCTGCAGCGTCGGGAGGCGTATCCTGGCCTTCTTGATCAGCGCGGAGCGTCAGGCGATCGCAGCGGTGCTGGCGGAACTACCGGACGCGCGGCATGATGCCTGGACCTCTACCTATGCTGTCGGTCTACGCGCAATTGATGCCTTGCTAGCACATCCGGGAGCCGCGATCGCGCTAGCGAATCTCGATCTTGCGACGTTCCGTCATGCTTTGTTGCAATGTCTGATCGGTCGGGCGGAGAACATGCTGCGTGCTCCTGAGTCAGATCAGCCTATGAGCGAGGATTGGATGAAGGCCTTGGCAAAGCTCTTCATACGGCATGATTCGTAACCGCGGTGGTGACTGCCATAGCCAATAGCCTTGGCAGGGTAGAACGGCCTCGCCGCATCGCTCGTCTCCATCTGACGAGCTAACCTACAAATGGCATGATTTCCGGGGAGCAGGTCATCAGGCTTGAACGCACCCAGATTCTTGAGGTGAACCGAACCCAGCACCGAAACCTGCGTCTTCTCCCCGGCCACCTTGGACTTCCAGGCACGCGGATCAAATGCCGGGTCTCGCGCGATAGCTGCACTTCCCAGCGAAAGGCAGACCAATCCCATTATAAGTGCGCGCATCTGTAGCCCCCCTGTGCCCCGCGACCAGTGGCACGTTCTGATCGCCAAACACCAGTCGTTATGCCGAATTAGTGATTTCCGCTGCGACGCCTTCCCGATTGGGAACGTCGGGCGAGAACGGACGAGCTGAGCGAGCGGTGGAGCGCGCCTCAGCGGTCTGTTTTCCCAAAATCTGTTCCCGATTGCTTTTTCCCGAAACTGCCCGACCGACATGGGAAAACGGGAAAGCTGAAACGCCTATCTGACGTACTCGCCCAGACCCCGCGCGATCAGTTCATCGTTCGACAGCCGCGGCCCGCGCTTCAGCTTCGGGGTGCATAACCGGCGCCTGTCCACCTTCGCGGTATCCGGTTGCGGGGAAGGTGCGAAGATCGTGAAGGATCCGGAGCTGCGCGCCGGCTCATTGTTGTTCCGCTTCCGGTGGTGCGGCCGCACCTCCTGCATGGCTTGCGCCATGGCCAGCGCCGCCCCCAGGCGCTTGCTGTCGACGATCTCGGCCTGATTCACCTGCCGCATCTTGTCGAAGACGGTGTAGGGGAGGGCGCGGTGGTTGTGCCGCACCTCGATACGACCATCGGGATATTCGCAGATCTGGACGCGCTTGCTGGCAAGCGACCGGGCCGCGGGCGTCGGGTCGAGGATGAAGATCGCCTTGTTGAAATGGATCGAGAGCGATTTGGTGACTGTCCGCTCCTCGCGCCAGACCATTTCGGCATCGACGTCGTCGCGCGGGGTGAGGGGGCGATGCGCATCGAGGGCGACCCGGGGAGGGCGGGCAAACCGCTCATTGTGTCGCGCCAGGTACGTTGGGAGGAAGGCGTTGGCGTGTGCCTGCCGCGCCGCGCTGTCGGCAGCGACTTGTGCGTTGATCCGCAGCACATCGGCGCGTTGCTGCTCGATCGGCCCAACGTCGCCAACCTGGACGCGGTCGCTGGCGATGCGAAACGCATTGTTGGCGATGCTCGCCTGCTCACCCAGCACTTCGGCGCGCCGCTCGGCTGCCGCTGCTTCGATATAGAGCTGGGTGATCCGCAGCCGCAGGTCGGCGCGCGCGATTTCGGTCTGAACCTGCGCCCGCGTTAGGCGTGCGGTCGCCAGGGCTACGCGCGCCGGACGTTTGCCGCCAAGTTCGAGAGGCAGGGCGACGCCGACCGTCGTTTCGGAGCTGCGCAGCCCCTTATAGGCGCCCGTCCCGGCGATGTTTTCGACCTGGGCCTGCACTTCGGGATTGGGACGCAAGCCGGCGACGCGCCGGGCGGCCGTGGCGGCATCGACGCTGGCGCTCGCCGCCGCGACCGACGGCAACGCCGACGTCGAGCTGGCCCCCGAACTTGAAGACGCGGCAGAACTGGCGGTGGCAGACGGCACACCGCCGGCTGCGAGTGCGCTTTCGAGCGAAAATGCGCCCATCGCCTGAGGTGAAGCGGTCGCTGCCGGGAAGCCCGGCGGCGGTGCCGTCTGCGCGCCCGCTGTATCGGCGAGCGACGCCGCAGCCAGCACGGCCGCGATGATACGATGCATTGATGATGTCTCCTGACGAACCGGGTCCGCCCCGCACGGCACAGGCCGGCAGGGTCAGCGGATCGTCAGGCTTGCGGCGGCCTCAGCGCAGGATCGGCCGTCGAGCGCGGACGCACCGTCTCGACCAGCGGCACTGGGATCGTGCGGTGATCGCGCACGGCCGTATCGGAGACGACCTTGACCGGCGCTGCGACATGATCGCCGTGGCAGCCGCCATGATGGTGCGGAAAAGCCTTGTCGCCATCCGCCGGCACTTCGTCAGAATCGCCGGGCGCGTGGCCTTGGACTATTTGCTCGCCCGCCGACGTATAACCCGCGACGCTGACATCCGGACGCTCCAGCGCGTGCGCGGTCGCCGTCGTTCCCAAGGAAGCGACGAGCGTGAGGCAAGCAAGGATGTTCAGCAGGCGTCGCACGTTTGTCTTGTTAGCAGCATCGTTGTTCGTGGGATAGCGCTTCAATCTTCACAGCAGCATGGCGGGACGGCGAGACGCGCGGAGGCAAAAGCGCAGAGCTTGGCGAAAAGTAGGGGCGGTTGCCCGCCCCCGCCCTATGAACTAGCGATGCTGTTCGGCTGAGGCGGGCGCGGCGTGGTCGCCACCCTTGGCCTCGCCACTATCACCGCAAGGGTCCGCGCTGTCTTTGCAGCACACCATATCCGGGCAGCAATCGGCCGCGATGGCGGCGAAAGCGGCGGACGAAATGGTGAGCGCGACAGCCGCGCCGATGAGCTTGAACTTCGACATTCTTAGTTCTCCGAACAACAATGTGTGAGTTTGGATCGTCACATGGTTCGCCTAGTGAGCTGTCGCTGAGCCAGAACCCGAGCGAGATCGGTTGCGCCCGTTCCAAGCTAATCCGACCGCGATGACAACCGCCATCAGAAGTTGCGCCAGCACCGATTGCCAGGTGGGGAACACGCCTAGAACCGACAGCCGTGGCACGTCCGTGAGCGGCGCGATGTTAATAAGGCCGGCTTCCTGGAGCGCGGCGACGCCTTTGCCGGTGCCAGCCGATTCTGACAAGGGTTATCCGCACCATCATGTGACTTGCCATGGCGACCACATCGGCGTGCCGGTGACGCCCGCCCCCGTGTTCTCGGCGAGCGCAATGCGCGTGTGCCCGCTGTCGTGGGATCAAGGGTCGATCACGCCCGCGACGAGCGACCCGGCTTTACGGCCTCCACAAGCCTGACGAACCCCTAGCACCTGTGCGCGCGCACGGGCTTCCAGGTTTGTCAGGAGACGATCATTCATGTCCCGTGTCATCGCGGCCCTTATGGCCATCGCGTCAGGCGCTTCGATAGCGCAGGCGCAAACGGCCGCGCGGCCATCCCAGGCCGCTACCGATCCGCCCTTCATCCTTGAACGCGCGCTCGCACCGGGCGGCCCTGCATTCCATCCGCTGGTGGTCAGCAATGCCGGCGTGCAGGCCGTGACCGCACGCCGGGTCGTCGTCGCCCTTCGCCCCAGTTTCGAGATGGGAAAGCACAGCAGCGAAATTAGGGCTTGCTCCTCTAGAGACTGTAGGTTGCATGAGCGCAACCTGCGACATGAATCGCGGGAAATCGGATGAGCAAGCACCAAGTTCGACAGAAAAGCTGGAAGAGGAAGAGCCTAGTCGCAGTTCTGCTCCTCGCATTCCCCGTGTCGGGATCACTGGCGCAGACGTCCGCACCGTCATCGGCCGTGCCTTCGGAGCCTCCCTTCACCCTTGAGCGCGCTCTGGCGCTTGGCGGCGCCGTTTCTCCTTCGATTGCGGCCGGAACTGCAGGCGTACAGGCCGCGACGGCTGGTCGCCGCGTGGCGGCGCTTCGCCCCAACCCCGAGATCGTCGTCGAAACCGCGAACGTCGCCGGCAGCGGCGAATATCGCGGACTCCGCAGCGCGGAAACTACCGCGGGCTTGGCGCTTCCGATCGAGCTTGGCGGCAAGCGATCGGCGCGAGTCGCGGTCGCGGACGCGCAGATCGACCGGGCGCGGATCGGCGCGGCCATCGCGATCGCCGACCTCACACTCTCAATCACGCAGAGCTACATCGAGGCTGCGGCGGCCGAGCGGCGGTTGATTGTCGCACGCGAGCAAGCCGGCCTTGCGGCTGAGGGCGCGCGGGCGGCACGGGTGCGTGTGACAGCAGGCGCGGCGTCGCCGATCGAGCAACAGCGCGCCGAGGTGCTTCGCATCAACGCGGAGACCGCGGTGGAACGGGCCGCGCGCACTGCCGAGGTGGCGCGCGCGAACCTGGCGAGGCTGATCGGCCAGCCCGTGACCGGGCCGCTGGATACGGCTTGGTTCGAGCGGATCGGCGGCTACGGACCCACCCAGCTTATCTCGGCCGAGGGCACGCTGGCGCTGGCAGCGGCCAATGCTGACGCGCGCACCGCGAGCGCCCAGGTCCGGCTCGCGCGGGCGCAGCGCATCCCCGACGTGACGGTGAGCGCGAGCGCGCGCCGACTTGAGGCAACGAACGATGTGGCGGCGGTATTCGGCGTGTCGGTCCCCTTTCCGGTGTTCAACAATGGTCGCGCGGCCATTGCCCAGGCCCAGGCACAGGCAACCCAGGCGGAGGCGCTACGCCGGGTGGCGTTGCTAGAGGCCGATCGGTCGATCGCGAGCGCGCAGGCCGAGCTTGCCAATGCCGCGACGACCGCGCGCACGGCGGGAGGACCGGCGCTGACCGCAGCCGCGGAGGCCGCCCGCATCGCACGCCTCGGCTACGCGGCGGGCAAGTTCAGCCAACTCGATCTTTTGGAGGCCGAGCGGACGCTTCGCGAAACGCGCGCCGCAGCGATCGACGCCCTTGCCACATACCGCGACGCGGAGGCCCGCCTGGCGCGGCTCACCGCGCCAGCCACCCTATCGGCCGAGCAGACGCCCTCGAGTGCGCGCCCCGCCATCCCCGGAGATATTCGATGATCTTATCTGACAAGCGTTTGTTGGGCGGCGTGGCAGCGGCGGTGCTCGTTGCGGCGGCGGGCGGGTTCACCGTCGCACGATGGACGGCCGACACCCCGGCCGCGCCCGCGCCCGAGGGTGGCAAGTCCGAGGCGGCCGAAGCGGAGGCGGCGCCGAGCGATACGCTCCCGATGAGCGCCGAGATGATGAAGAGAACGGGCGTCACCACCGAAACCGTCAATCCAGGCGGGTTGGCGGCCGAGATCGTGGCCCAGGCGACGGTCGCACCGTCGCCCACGGGCGAGGCGATCGTGACGGCGCGCGCGGGGGGCGCGGTGACGCGGGTATTCAAACGATTGGGCGATCCTGTCAGACGCGGCGAGGCGCTGGCGATCGTCGAAAGCCGCGACGCCGCCCAGATCGCGGCCGACCGGACAGCGGCCGCGGCGAAAGCGACTCTTGCCCAACGCAACCTTGCGCGCGAACGCTATCTTTACGGCCAAAAGGTCTCGCCGCGTGTTGACCTCGAAACGGCGCAGGCGGAAGCCGCATCAGCGGCGGCCGAGGCGCGGCGTGCGAGCGTCGCGGCAGGAGCGGCCAATGTCACCAGCGACGGGCGCGGCGTCGTCGTCGCCTCTCCAATCGCGGGACGCGTGACATCGGAAAATGTCAGCCTGGGCGCGTTCGTGCAACCGGAGACCGAGTTGTTCCGCGTCGCCGATTCCAGTCAGATACAGATCGAGGCGGCGGTTGGACCTGCGGACGCGCAGCGGCTCGCGCCTGGTGACAGGGCGATCATCGACCTGCCAGACGGATCCACGACCAGCGCCCGTGTTCGCGCCGTGACGCCGACCTTGAGCGGCGAAACTCGCGCTGCGACCGCGGTGCTCGACGTGATCGGCGGTCGGCTTCAGCCGGGCTTGGCCGTGCGCGTGCGGCTGTTTCCGAGCCGCAGCGGTGCATCGACCGCGATCGTGGTGCCCGAGGAGGCGGTGCAATCGCTCAATGCTCGCGACGTGGTGTTCGTCCGCACGCCCAAGGGGTTCAAAGCCGTCCCCGTCACCACCGGGCAGCGCAGCGCCGGCCGCATCGAGATCGTGTCCGGTCTCGCATCGGGTCAGACCATCGCCACCAAGAACGCATTCCTGCTCAAGGCCGAACTCGGCAAGGGCGCGGGCGAGGAAGAATAACAGATGATCGTCAATCTCATTGCGCTGGCTGTCCGCGCGCGTTGGGCGGTTCTGTTCATAATTTTGGGGATCGCCGGCATCGGTGTTTGGCAGCTCACCAAGCTGCCGATCGACGCCGTGCCCGACATCACCAACAACCAGGTGCAGATCAACACGGTCGATCGGCGTCTTTCGCCGGTCGAAATGGAAAAGCTCGTCACTTATCCGATCGAGACCGCGCTTGCCGGCATCCCCGGCCTAGAGACGACCCGATCGATTTCGCGCAACGGTTTCAGCCAGGTCAGTGCGATCTTCTCCGAAGGCACTGACCTCTATTTCGCGCGGCAGCAGGTAGGCGAGCGGCTGACCCAGGCGCGCGACACGCTTCCCGATGGTGTCCAGCCGCAGATCGGTCCCGTGACCACCGGGCTCGGCGAAATCGTGATGTATACGGTCCGCTTCGCCAATCCGGGAGGAAAAGGAGCCAGGAGCGCGAACGGCCAGCCCGGCTGGCAGTCTGACGGGAGCTATCTGACGCCGGAAGGCGAGCGGCTGACCAACGAGGTTGAACAAGCCGGATACCTGCGCACCGTGCAGGACTGGATCGTCCGGCCGCAGCTACGTTCTGTTCCCGGCGTGGCCGGCGTCGACTCGATCGGCGGATATGCCAAGACGTTCGTGGTCGAACCCGATCCGGTGAAGCTCTCCACCTACGGCATCTCCTACAGCGAGCTTGGTGAGGCTCTGGAGAACGCCAATCTGGCGGTAGGCGCTAACTACTATAATCGCGGCGGTGAAGGCTATCTCGTGCGCCTCGACGCGCGGGTGCGCTCGGTGGACGAGATCAAGAACGCCGTCGCTGCCACCCGAGGCGGCGTGCCGATCACGGTGGGACAGATCGCCAACGTTGAGAGCGGGGGCGATCTTCGCACCGGCGGGGGCAGCGTGAACGGCAAGGAAGCCGTGATCGGCACCGTTTTGATGTTGATCGGCCAAAACAGTCGGATCGTCGCGCAGGACGTGGCCGCGAAGCTGGATCAGATCGGGAAAACATTGCCGCCGGGCGTCGAAGTCGAGATCGTGCTCGATCGCGCCAAGCTCGTCAGTGCCACGGTCGCGACGGTCGAACGTAACCTGACCGAGGGCGCGATCCTTGTTGCCGCGGCGCTATTTCTGTTGCTCGGCAATTGGCGCGCGGCGCTGATCGCGGTGCTCGTGATCCCGTTCTCGTTCCTGATGATGGCGATGGGGATGAACGCCTTTCGCGTCCCCGGAAACCTGATGAGCCTGGGCGCGCTCGACTTCGGCCTGATCGTCGATGGCGCGGTCATCATCATCGAAAACTGCCTGGCGAGGCTCGCGCACCGGCAGGAGCATGAGGGGCGGCTCCTCACCCTTCGCGAGCGGCTTGAGGAGACCATGCGGGCCTCCCAGGAGATGATTAAGCCCACCGTGTTCGGGCAGGCAATCATCCTGCTCGCGTTCGCGCCGCTGCTCATGTTCACCGGCGTTGAGGGCAAGACCTTCTCGCCGATGGCGATCACGATCATGCTCGCGCTTGTCGCCGCGTTCATCCTCGCGCTGACCTTCGTGCCCGCGATGGTCGCGCTGCTGATCCGGGGCCGCGTCGCCGAGAAGGAAGTGTGGCTGATCGCCAAGACCAAGGCACGCTATCTACCGCTCCTCGACAAGGCAATTGCGCGCCCGTGGCCGTTCATCCTTGGCGGCCTGGCATTCTTTCTGGCGGCGATCCCCGCGTTCGGGCTTCTGGGAAGCGAGTTCATCCCCCAGCTCGACGAGAAGAACATCGCGCTCGCGTCCACACGCGTGCCATCCGTCAGCCTGGAACAGTCGTTGGTGATGCAGCGCGAGGTTGAAGCGGCCGTCACCAAGCTGCCCGAGGTCGAATTGATGTTCTCGAAAACCGGCACGGCCGAGGTCGCGACCGACCCCATGCCGCAGAATATGTCGGACGGGTATGTAATTCTTAAGCCGCAGGATCAGTGGCCGGCAGGCGTCCATACCAAAGCGGACGTGATCGAGCGGATTGAGAAAGCGTCTCGGGGTCAGCTCGGTCAGCTCTACGAGATGAGCCAGCCGATCCAGCTCCGCTTCAACGAGCTGATCGCCGGCGTGCGCGGAGACGTCGCGATCAAGCTCTACGGCGACGATCTCGACAAGATGGCGCAGACCGCTGGCGAGATGGTCCGCATTCTACAGTCGATCCCCGGAGCGGGCAGCGTCAAGGCCGACCAGGTTGGCGGTGCGCCCACGCTCGACGTCAAGCTCGATCGCGCCGCCATCGCGCGCTACGGCCTGACGGTTAGGGAAGTCGCCGATACCGTCTCCGCGGCGTTGGGCGGTCGCGAATCCGGGTTGCTCTACGAGGGCGACCGGCGGTTCGACATCACCGTGCGGGTGCCCGAGGCTACACGAATCAACCTCGATGAAATTCAGGCGCTACCGGTGTTGCTGCCCAGCGAAGCCGGCCAAGCGCGCCAGCAGGTGCCGCTTGCCCAGGTGGCGCAGATACGCGTCACCGAGGGGCTGAATGAGATCAGGCGCGAGAACGGCAAACGTCGCCTCGCCATCCAGGTCAACCTCTTAGGTCGCGATGCCGGGTCGTTCGTCACAGAGGCACAAGCCAAGATCGCGCGGGTGAAGCTGCCTGCCGGTTATTATCTTGAATGGGGCGGACAGTTCCAGAGCCTCCAGGATGCGAGCCGCAGGCTCGCGGTCGTGGTGCCCTTGTGCTTCCTTGCCATCTTCGGGTTGCTTTACATGGCGTTGGGCGGGTTCGCGCGCGCCGGGGCGGTATTCTTGGCCGTGCCCTTAGGGCTGGCGGGCGGTGTGTTCACGCTCGCGCTGACCGGCATCGCCTTTTCGGTGTCGGCCGCGGTCGGGTTCATCTGCCTTGCCGGCGTTGCCGTGCTGAACGGACTGGTCGTGATGACCGCGATCCGGGAGCGTATCGAGAACGGCGCGCCGATCGCCGAGGCGATCCGCAACGGCATGGCGGACAAGATGCGCGCGGTTGTCATGACCGGGTTCGTGCCGGCGATCGGCTTCGTGCCGATGGCACTCGCGCACGGCACCGGCGCCGAGGTGCAAAAGCCTTTGGCGACGACGGTGATCGGCGGCCTAATCGCCGCCACCATCCTGACGCTGCTCGTCCTTCCCGCCATTGCGCGGGTGGTGCTCGGCTGGGGCGAGCGGGCGAGCAAGCGCGGTGATCCCGCACGGCATGATCCCGAACCGCACGACGGCGGGGGAGCGCACCAGCTCCCTGGACCGGGCACGATATGAAAATGGAGCCAAGCATGAACCAGCAAGCCAGACTGCTCCGCATCTACACCGACGAGGCCGCCTATGTCGGAGATCGCAAGGTCTATGAGGTTGTCGCCTCTCGGGCGCGAGACGCCGGGCTTGCCGGAGTGACGGTCCTGGAGGCGCTCATCGGATTCGGCCGATCGGCGCACGTCCACCGTCGCCATGTGCTCGAAAGCGACCGCGCCGTGGTCGTCGAGATCGTCGACGAAGACCCTAGGCTGCGTTCGTTTGCGACCCAGCTCGCCGACGTTCCGGAGATCGGACTGATTACCTTGGAGGCGGTCGAGATCATTACCCCGACGGCCGACGCTGACCACAACGGAGGGGCGAAACGATGATGAGGCAAGTCGATCTCTTCCCTTCGGAGGCGCATCCAGCATCGTTGCGCCGCTTCGTCATGCTGGTCGCGCTAACCGCGCTTGCCATGATCCCAGCCATTATTCTGAGGATCGAGGGGTGGCGGCCAAACCCTCTGCTCGACGCCATGCTGTTCGGCGCTGCCATCCTGGCAGCCGGCTTCTACCTGTCATGGGGAGCGGAAGCCGCGGAGTCGCGCATCTCCGCGGGCCTGATCGTCGCCATCGTGGCGCTGATCACCGTGCTCCCGGAATATGCCGTGGACTTCTACTACGCCTACTCGGCTGGGGCTAATCCAGGGTCCAATTACGTCCACTATGCGGCAGCAAATATGACCGGTGCGAACCGGCTGCTGGTCGGCATCGCCTGGCCGCTTCTGGTGCTGCTTCATTGGCGCAAGACAGGCGAACGCGCAATTTCGCTTTCTAGCGCCAACCGGGTCGAGATCCTCTTCCTCCTCGTGCCCAGCCTTTATGCGTTCAGCGTCCTCTTGAAGGACGCAATCAGCATCGTCGATACGGTCCTGCTCATTGCTTTGTTCGGCCTGTATATGTGGCGAGCGAGCGACAAGGGTGAAGGCGCGGGCAGCGACGACGACGATGATGACGAGCCCGGTCCTGCGGCTGCGCTCACCCTGCTCTCTCCGACGCGCCAATGGCTTGTCATGGGCGGACTGACCTTGGTGGCAGCCGCGGTAATCCTCGCGTCGGCGGAGCCGTTCGCCGAAGCGATGGTCGACTCCGGCCGTCAGCTCGGGTTCGACGAGTTCCTGCTGATCCAATGGCTCGCGCCGCTCGCCAGCGAAGCCCCCGCGGTCACAGTCGCCATTCTCTTCGTGTTGGCGAGGCGGTCCGAACAGGGCTTAGCGACGATGATTTCCGACAAGATCAACCAGTGGACCTTGCTGGTCGGCATGTTGCCCCTCGCCGTCAGTCTAGGTGCGGGCCAGCTTTCGAGTTTACCACTCGACGCGCGCCAGCATGAGGAGTTCTTCCTGACCGCGGCGCAGTCGCTGTTCGGCATCGCCCTCCTACTTCGCCTCGGGCTGAGCTTGCTTGGGGCGGCAGCGCTTGCCGGGCTATTCATCGTTCAGGTCGTGCTCGCTGTAGCCTGGCAGGGTGATGAGGCACGCACTGTCGCCAGCTTGACCGCACTCGGCTGGTTTTACATCGTGCTCGCCGGCGGGCTCTTTGCTTTGAACGCCAAGTATCTGGCGGGACTCGTGGGTGCCATTCGACCTCAAAGGCATCGGGGAGAAAATGCATGATGTTTCGGCAATGACGATGGAACCGTTGGCAGGATGAAACAGCGGCACCCCGTCGTCCTCGATCGCGATTACGTGCCGCGCTGGGCCGCCCCGAGCTGACCGGTCTATACGATCATGCGATAGCGTTGCTGACGCGCGAGCGCCGATGGCGAACCGCGCTGCTGCAATTGGCGGCCCCCAGCCCGAGCGAAACGATTCTAGATGTAGGATGCGGGACGGGCAGCTTCGCAATCATGGTGAAGCGGCAATGCCCGGCCGCGCGCGTTATCGGGGTGGACCCCGACCCGTCCGTGTTGAAGATCGCCCACGCGAAGGCAGCCAAAACGCGCGCCGCGATCGAATGGACCGAGGCGATGGGTGACGAGCTGGCGAGGACCGGGATCGAGCCGGTCGATAAGGTCGTGTCGAGATTGATATTCCATCAATGCCCGCTTGTCATAAAACGGGCGATCCTTGACGCGATATTTGACGTTCTGCGGCCAAGCGGCGCGCGTTTCGTTGCCGACTATGGCGAGCAGCGCAGCCGGACGATGCGGGCTCTGTTTCGGCAGATTCAGCGCCTCGACGGGTTCGCGAACACCCAGCCGAACGCTGATGGCGTGCTACCCCGCATGTTCGCCGCGGCGGGGTTCGATCGCGTGATCGAGCGCCAGTCGATATCAACGCCGACCGGCTCCATTTCTATCTACTCGGCACACAAGCCTTAGCTCGGTATCAGCCGAAAAGGCGGGGGCGGACGGTTGCCTCCATCAAGGGCGCCTGTCGCGAGAACTCTCTGTCATCACGGCCCTCCGTCCGTAGCTGCCGGGCGTTCAGCGCCATTCCGGCGAAACGCTTCTGCCGTCGATCCTCTTGCGGGTAAGTATGGCCCGAGCAGCAGTAGCCCGACCCCGAGCGAAATCCACACGTCGGCGAGGTTGAAAACGAAGGGGTGCCAGCTCCCGAAGTGCAGCCCGAGGAAGTCGGTTACAGACCAGCGTGCGGCGCGGTCGATCAGATTGCCCACGGCGCCGGCCGCGGCGACCGCTAAGGCCGTGCGCTGCCAGCCCTGCGAGCGGTAGGCCCACGCGACAAGGCCGAGGGTCAGGATTGCCGTGAGCCCGATCAGGAGGGCGCGCCCGACGTCGCCATCAGAGGCGAGCAGGCTGAACGACACGCCCTCGTTAAAGGTCAGGCGCAGCGAGACGAAGGGCAGGAAATCGCCCGCCGGCCCATAGGGTTCGAGCGCAGCCCGCGCCCATGCCTTGGTCGCCAGGTCTAGCGCGGCCCCCGTGGCGATCAGCAGCGTGGCCGTGCCCGCTTTCATGTCCGCTGCGTACCCGCGAGGTCCTGGCGCCCGTCGCGGATGCGCGACATGCCGGCCAGTGTGCGCGAGCGAAGCGGGGGCAAATGCGAGCCTCGCCTAGTGAGCCGTCGCCGGGCCGGAACCCGAGCGAGATCGGTTGCGCCGATTCCAGGCAAACCCCACTGCGATGGCGACCGCCATCAGGAGTTGCGCCAGCACCGATTGCCAGGTGGGGAATAACCCTAGCATCGACAGCCGCGGCACGTCCGCGAGCGGTGCGATGTTGATAAGGCCGGCCTCCTGGAGAGCGGCGACGCCCTTGCCCGCAAGCACGACGGTCAGAACGGCCATGAGCCAGGAGCTATAGCGGAAGAACTGCGCGATCGGCAGCTTGCGGCTGTAGCGGAGCATTGCCCAGGCGATCACACCAAGCAGTCCAATGGCCGATCCGGCGCCGGCGAGCAGCATCCCGTTGTCACCTTGCGCGGAGAGAGCGGCGTAGAACAGGATCGTCTCGAAAACCTCGCGATAGACGACCACGAAGGCGAGTCCGAACAGGAACCAGCCCGACCCGCCCGAGAGCGCCCGCGACATCTTCTCGCGAATATAGCGCTGCCACTGATCGGCTTGCGCCTTACCGTGCATCCAAATCCCGACCGAGAGCAGCACGAACGCGGCGAACAGCGAGCCGAACCCTTCGGTCAGCTCCCGGCTCGCGCCGCTGATCCCGATTGCATAGGTGGCGACCGCCCAGGTGATTCCGCCCGCGATGATCGCGCTGACCCAGCCGCCATGAACGTAGCGCAGCGCCTCGCCGCGGTCGGCTTTACGCAGGAATGCGATCATGGCGACGACGATGAGCAGGGCTTCGAGCCCTTCACGCAGCAGGATCGTGAACGCGCCCAGGAACGTGGACGCCTCGGTGGCGGCATCGGGCGCGAGCGCCGCTTCTGCATCATCGAAAAAGCCGCCCAGCACCGTGACCTTCTCCGCGAGATCATCGGGCGATGCGCCCCGGTCGATCGCGGCGCGGAACTCCCCCATGGCGCCCTCGATTCGGCCCATCAGCGTCGCGTCGCGCGCGGTGAGCGTTGGTTCGATCGGCTCGAACCCATCGAGATAGGCTGACAGCGCCAGCTCTTTTGCCATCCGCGCATCGCCACGCCGGGCAGCGGCCACGCTTTCGGCGAGTTTGGCGCGGGCGACCGCGAGCGAGCCGGGAGCCTGTTGCATCACCTGTTCAGGGTGGCGACGCAGGAACGCGAGCACGGCGTCAGCCTTGGCGTCGCCGATCGCCGCGCCGAGCGCGGCCGGGGTGAGTGCGACCAGGGTTTTCAGGTCCGGGATGCGACGGCGAAGGGTCGGATCGGATTTCCACAGCCGCTCGCCTTCGCGCGCCTGCGCGTCCGTGAAGGCGAAGCTCCCGGCTCGGAATGCTACCGCCCAGCGCTGATCGTTCGGCAGATCGGCGAAGCTCTGCATCGCCGTCCCGTCGATGCCCTGCGTCACCACCTGATAGAGCGCGAAGACGCTGCGCTGGCGCGCACGTTCGGCATCGGTAAAGGCGATCGGGGGTGTCGCGAGCTTGGCGGCGTCGGGGCCACGGCCGTTGCCCGTCATGCCGTGACAGGACGCGCAGGATTGTTGGAACAGGGCATGGCCGGAGACGAGGTTCGGAGCCTTATCGGGCGCGAGCGGCACCGGGTAGGCGCGCAGCAGATCGGCCGCGAGCCCGTGCGCCAGTGTTGCCACCTGTTCAGTCGATCCCTTTTCCGCGATTACCGCTTGGAGGTTGGCGGCCCGCTGAATGAGGGCTTGGCGCTCCGGCTTCGCCGGCAGGCCTTGAAGCCGTGTCGAGACCGACGCGGCAAACTCATTCATTTCGGCGTATTCCGACGCGCTCTTGATCCGACCGTTCGCGACCGCGCCTCCATAATCGACGGCCATATAGTCGAGCAGCCGCCATGCGGTTTGCACGTCGCCGGGTTCGGCGAATGCCGCAGCAGGGATCAGCAGCGCAGCGAGCGCGGCGAGCAGCCGCAGCGAGAGCATTGCCCGGATCAAGGTGAGCAGACGCACTACCGCTCTCCCAGTTCGCGCCGAGCGCCAGTGACGATTTCATACGCGGAGTGGAGGAACAGGAGGGCGATGAGGCCGGCGACGGCGAGGTCCGGCCAGGCGCTTCCTGTCCACGCCACCAGACCGGCCGCGGCGATCACCGCGACATTGGCGAGCGCGTCGTTGCGGCTGAACAGCCAGATCGCGCGAACATTGGCGTCCCCTTCCCGGAAACGCGCAAGCACCAAGGCGGACACGACATTGATCGCGAGCGCGACAACGCCGATTGTGCCCATCAGTTCGGCATCCGGCGCGGTTGCGTTCAGGGCGCGCCAAATCGCGAAACCGATTACGCCCACGCCAAGCGCACCGAGAAACAACCCCTGCGTCAGCGCGACCTTTGCCCTCGCCCGTGCGGACCAGGCAAGCGCGAGAAGACCGATAAGGCTGATCGACCCGTCCCCGAGAAAATCGAGGGAATCCGCTTTCAGCGCTTGGCTATCGGCGATGAACCCGCCGAACAGCTCGGCGACTCCGAAGCCGAGGTTGAGCACCACGACGGTCAGCAGCGCACGGCGATAGGCCGGATCGGTTTGCGCGCGCGCGGGCTCCCCGTGGCACCCGCAGCTTTCGGTAGAAGCATTCATGCGGCCTTCCTTACCACCTCCAGTCGCTGTAGAAGCAAGCGAAATGTGCGACACGTTCGCATTAGCAAGGATGACATGATGAAGCCGGTGATGATTGGGCAGCTCGCCAGCGAGACGTCGACAAAAGTGACGACGATCCGGTTTTATGAGTCGATCGGGTTGCTGCGCTCCGCCCCGCGCACGGCGTCGGGCCGTAGAACCTATGATGCCAGCGACATCGAGCGTTTGCACTTCATCCGCAACGGTCGCCGGCTCGGCTTTTCGGTCGACGAAATACGATCGTTGATGGGGCTGGCGCAGAACCCGGACCAGGATTGTGGTGCCGCCTCAGCTATCGCTGCTCAGCACCTCAAGGATGTTGAGGAGAGGCTGGCGCAACTCGCGGTGTTGCGGGATGAGTTGGCAATGCTCAGCCAGAGCTGCACCAAGGCGCGCATGGCCGATTGTCGGATCATGAAGGCGATCGGCAAAGGCCACCCTCAAGCCGATCAGTAATAGTCGGCTAGCCTGAGGTCGCGCACATCACCCGAGGCCATCGTCAGCTTTACGAGGGTGCCAGCAGGCCGGGAGCGCACTTGCCAGAGCTCCCCACGCGTATAGTTCGCATCGATCGAATGGCCGTTCACCGCCACGATCCGGTCGCCGACCGCCCAGCCAGCCTTTTCCGCGGGACTGTTCGCCGCCACATGAACGACGGTGAGCGCCGTTGGTGAGGCTGCGAGGCCAAGGCCGCTACGGTCCTTCAGCATCGGCAGGCGACGACGAGGACCGAGTGGCCGGAGCCACACGAATCCGGCGGTCACGTCGAACACCACGTCGAATTGAGCGATCAGCGGTAGGCCGACATTGCCAACCGTGCTGGTGGAGAGCCAAGCTCTCATCCCGAGTGTGGGGACGTTCGAGACGCCAAGCCCTTCAATGTTGATGTTCTGGGTTGTGAAAGCATCGTTGACTCGCACGCCATCGACGCCGCCGATCGCCGCGGTCGAGACGAGCTTCCCGTTCAACAGCCCTTGATCGCGGGCATAGGCCGACGAGAGCATCAGCGCGGCCGAGCTGCCAAGATCGATCATCAAGGGCACGGGAGACAGGCCCTCGACGGAGGCCCGGATGAACAGCTCCTGCTTGGCACCGCGTCCGAGCGCGACAGCGCGCCAGTCGGGGCCGGCGAGAAACGTGCCTGACTTGACGACCGCCATACGCCTGTTCGCGAAATCGAGCGCGATGCAGCTGCCCGTGAACATATCGGCACCGAGGAGAACGTCGATCGGTCGTCCGAAGGCCGCCGACACTGAACTCAGATCACCAACAACGGCAAAGGGTAAGCGACGGGTTTCGCGGGCGAGCTGTACGTCGATGTCGCGGACCAGCAGCACCGGGGCCTTGGCGCTCAGCCCGCTAATCATGCGCCGCTCACCATTGTTCAAGCCGAGCTTCGCCGCGAGCGCCGTGCTCATGATCGACGCGCCGCTGCCACTGTCGAGCACCGCCCGCGCCGGCACTCCGCGCACTTGTGCCGAAACAAGGAGGGTATCACCCGTGCCGACTTCCAGCGGCTCCCATTCGAGGTGAGCCGCGCCGAAGTTCCACGAGGCCGCAGACCGGGAAGTCTGTCGCGCGAGCGTTGGAGAACCGAGCACCAAGCCGGTTCCACAGGCCACCAGCCGCGCCACTAATGAGCGTCGAGACATACCGATTGCTTCAACACGGGCCGTCAAAAAGCCACCTCCAGCCCCCCGTCCGCAGGAGAGCAAATTGCGGTTACATGCTCTAGCAACTGGAGGAGCAAGGGTTTTTGAAGCGCCCGAAATGCTATCCTGTTCAAATGCCCTCTCGAAAATGAGCAGTTGAGGCAGGTCAGGAACCGGTCGAATAAGACCGAAGTAGGCAATTTCGCTTGCGCGACCTTGGCGAGCAGGACCCCAGTTCACGAAGAAACGTGAAGCTATCGCCTCACCCGCAGCAGCCCGCCACAGTCCCGTTTGCTTTCGCTTCCTGGATCGGAGGGCATGGGACATCGCCAAATGAGCAGAACACGCAGCAGTCGCCAGCCAGGGGCCGCAGCACCACCGCGCAATGCCGGCAATCATAGAAGAATTGGCAGGCGTTGGTGGGCATCCTTTCGGTGGCCACCCCGCCGCATTTGGGACAGGTCAGGGTTGAGGTGAGCTGCATCAGGAAAGCGCGTTCATCAGCGGCGCTTCTAGGAGGTCCCAGGCGAACGCGATAAGCGTCAGAACCGTTCCAATCGCGAGCAGGATAGGTGTCGCGCGCGAGGGCAGCGGCATTGTGCAGGACCGGTCCCCAGCACAGGACCTCCGCCGCTGCGCGTAGGCCCACCACCCAGCAGCCAAGCCGATGAGGGAGGTCGCCGTTAGCGGCCACCGTAGTGGTATCAGCGCGGCGAAGTTGCTGGACAGGCCCGCCCCCAGGCCGAGCGCCGCGAGTGCGAGGGGCAGGACGCAGCATGACGCCGCAGCTAGAACAGCGGCTAAGCTCGCAAGCGCGCCGAGGGCGGATAGCCCCGTGTCGGCGCGACGTCGTGACGTTGGTGCGCCTAGGGGTTCACGCGGGATGGTCTCTTGGTTCATCTATCGCCTCTAGCGGGTTAGCCCGTTATGCATCCTGTAGTGACTACAGGAGCAAGCAATATAGGGGGCGTTTGCGGTAGGGGGCGAAATCCTACGCTAAGCCCGCTTGCGCGTCATCGCCCGATTGCTGTCAGCACAGGGTCATGCGCATTATCGCGTTCGGCTCGCTGGATAAGGATTTGAGGATGGTAAGCCTCACGCGGGAGCCCTGTTACGGTGAACAATTGCTCTGTGCCGAGATCTACCTTGGCGGCTGAGCCTTCGATCGTTTCGTTGCTCAATGCACCAAGAAGATGGGCCAGATCGCTGCCAACGGTGGTGGCGCCGATCGCGTCGAAACCGATCATCAATCCCTCGCCCATGCTGCCGGTCCACCGCCCGCCGGCAACATAGACTTTCCCAGGATAGCGAATGCCATAGGGCGCGACGAATTCGACGAATTTACGTGTCGGCCCGAGCACCCTCGTTTCGTAAGGAATGACGTGCATCTGGTAGGGTCGATCGTGATCCACGAAATGCCCCATGATGCCACGGGCGACGCTGGTGTTACCCCCACTGGGTGTATTGCGAAGGTCGATCAGCAGGGTGGTGGTGTCGTTAAGGGACTCCAGTGCTTGTGCGAACTGCACGATCAAAGCTTGGTCGCCGAGCGAATTATTGATGCGGATAATACCGAGTGCTCCGTCTCGCTCGACATCCAGGAGAGGTCCGTCCGCAACCCGATTGGCCTGATCCGAGGTCGCCGCCAAAGCGAAGGTCCGTCGCTGCCTGGCCTCCAGTATTTCCAACGTGCGAGCCCGCCGACGATGGCCTGCCAACGCCACGTTGAACGCGAACCCGATCTGAGGAGTGCTCAGCGCTGTAAATGGCCGCCCAGTGATTTGCTCAATAGCGGCACGAGGCGTTTGACCATCGATCCTGAGCACAGTCACGCCTGATGTCACACCCTTGGCCATCGCATCGCCGCCTGCCCGCACATCCTCGATCCGAAAGGTTGTGCCGTCGTAGATCCCGAACAGGTCTGACGATGTGGGGATGATTGCCCAGTCATCGCGATCGAACGGACCGACAATGAAATGCGGGTCTGCGAAATTGTGGGATACAAGCTGGAGTACGTCGATGAAGTCCTTGTCGGATCGGGCTGCCTTTGCTCGCTGTTCGAACGCGGAAAGGATGGCATCGCCGTCGACACCGGGACGGTCAAAATAGCCGTATTCCTCGTGCAGCAACTTCGTGAACGAAGCCCATGCCACAGTTGCATCGAACGGTTTGCCCGCTGGGTCAGCCGATTGAGCCAGGGTGGGTGTGGCTGACACAAGCGCCAGCGCAGCAAGCGAATTGAAGAGAAAATTTCTGGCCATTGCTCACCCTATTCAGCAGACAGATCAGCGGGCCTTACAAAGCCCGTTCGCTGAGGTATCATTCGCCCCATACGCATCAGCTTGCGACAAGCCCTAGGACGCGCTTTCCGTAGTCCCTGAGTTCGCCTTTGGGACCGACATAGCGATAGAGGGTGACGCGCTCGATCCCGAGTTCCTTGCATAGATCTGAGACGGACGTGTCGCGCTGGGCCATGGCGGCCTGGGCGAGGCGCACCTGAGCTTTGGAAAGGGCGAACTTGCGGCCGCCTTTGCGGCCCCGCGCGCGGGCGGCGGCAAGGCCAGCCATGGTGCGCTCGCGGATCATATCCCGTTCGAACTCCGCCAGTGTGGCGAAGATGCCGAACACCATGCGACCCGATGGCGTCGTGGTGTCGATCTGCGCGCCCTTGCCGGTGAGCACCCTCAAACCGATACTGCGATCCGACAGGCTCTGGACCGTGCTGACCAGATGCGTGAGCGTTCGGCCGAGCCGATCGAGCTTCCAGACAATCAGGACGTCGCCGTCGCGCAACGATTTGAGGCAGGCGGCAAGACCGGGGCGATCATCACGGCTACCAGATGCACGATCATCATAGATATTGCCTGGCTCGACACCGGCGGCGCGAAGGGCGTCGTGCTGCAGGTCGAGGGACTGCGAGCCATCAGCTTTGGAGACACGGGCGTAGCCGATCAACATGGATCACAAACGAAGGTTTGAGGCGGTGACGAACATGAGCACATAAGATTGCGCTATTGTGTATCTCAACCAGCATCGCAATCAAGCTATCTCAAACCTCGCATCGGAGAGAATAAGGAGCATCTATGCCGCGTCGCGTGACCCTGACCGATCGACAGCGCGAGGCGCTGTTTCATTTGCCGGTCGATCAAGGTGAGCTGCTGCGGCACTATACCCTCAGCGATGAGGATCTCGGGCATATCCGCCAGCGTCGGCGCGCCCACAACCGTTTCGGCTTCGCGCTGCAACTGTGCGTCCTGCGCTACCCGGGCCGGGTGCTCGCTCCTGGCGAGCTGATCCCGGCGCAGGTATCGGATTTCATTGCGGCCCAGCTCGGGCTGACCAGCGACGATCTACTCCTCTATGCCGCGCGCGAGGAGACCCGGCACGAACATCTGGCGGACCTGCGCCGAATCTACGGCTATCGCTCCTTTTCGGGGCGGGGCGCACGGGATTTGCGCGAATGGATCGCTCGGGAAGCCGAGGCGGCGACATCGAACGAAGATCTTGCCGGTCGTTTCGTGGCGGAGTGTCGCCGCACCCGCACGATCCTTCCCGGCTCCTCGACGATCGAGCGCCTTTGCGCCGATGCGCTGGTCGAGGCGGAACGCCGGATTGAAGATCGTATCGCCCATCGCATCACGCCAGCCCTGAGTGGGAATTTGGCTCACCTGTTGGAGGATACGGTGGATGGTCGTGTCACCCGCTTCGTATGGCTGCGACAGTTCGAGGTTGGCGCAAATTCAGCAGCCGCCAACCGGCTGATGGATCGACTGGAATATCTTCAAAGGTTCGATCTTCCGGCGGATTTGCTGGAAGGCGTGCCCGCGCATCGTGTGACCCGACTTCGCCGACAGGGCGAGCGCTATTACGCCGACGGTATGCGCGATCTACCCGAAAGCAGGCGGCTTGCGATCCTCGCTGTCTGCACCCTGGAATGGCGGTCTTCGCTGGCCGATGTCGTCGTGGAGACCCACGACCGCATCGTGGGCCGTCTCTATCGGGCCTCCGAACGCCTTTGCAGCACCAGGATCGCCGACGAAAAGGCGGCCGTTCGGGACACGCTGAAGTCCTTTGCCGAAATCGGTGGCGCATTGCTAGGGGCACAGGACGATGGTGCGGCCCTGGACGGGATAATCGCCACCGGGCCTGGCTGGGAACGGTTCAGAACCCTTGTCGACACGGCCTCCGCGCTGACCAACGTGCTCGCGGCAGGTCCGCTCAGCCGCGTTCTCGACGGCTATCATCGCTTCCGCCTCTACGCGCCAAGGATGCTGCGCCTGCTCGACATGCAGGCGGCGCCGATCGCCAAGCCTCTTCTGGCGGCTGTCGCGCTGCTGCGAAGCGGGATCAAGGCCGATCCTCCGATGGATTTTCTGCGCCCTAACTCCAAATGGCATCGTCATCTTCGCGCTGAGCCCGCCGGTGACTACCGGCTTTGGGAAATCGCAGTGCTGTTTCACATCCGCGACGCCTTCCGGTCGGGCGACATATGGCTGGCGGGATCGCGCCGCTATGGCGACCTCAAGCAGATTCTGGTCCCGCCACAGGCGATAGAGCAGACTGCGCGGCTCGCCGTGCCGCTACGACCTGGCGAATGGCTGGCCGAGCGCAGGGCACGACTGGATACACGGTTGAAGGAGCTAGGCCGCGCAGCGCGAACCGGAACGATCCCAGGTGGCATCATCGAGAACGGCAAGCTGCACATCGACAAGCTGAAGGCCGACACGCCCGAAGGTGCCGAGGATCTCGTGCTCGATCTCTATCAGCAGCTTCCGCCCGCGAGGATCACCGATCTGCTGCTGGAAGTCGACGAGCGAACCGGGTTTTCCGAGGCGTTCACGCATCTACGCACCGGCGCGCCCTGCAGTGACCGGATCGGCCTGATGAACGTGCTTCTTGCGGAGGGCGTCAATCTCGGACTGCGCAAGATGGCGGCGGCGACCAACACACACAGTTTCTGGGAATTGCTGCGGATTGCGCGCTGGTATGTCGAAGGCAGCGCCTATGATCGCGCGCTCGCCATGATCGTGGAGGCCCACGCCGCCCTGCCCATGGCCGCCTTTTGGGGACAAGGACAATCGGCATCCAGCGACGGGCAGTTCTTCCTTGCTACCGAGCAGGGCGAGGCGATGAATCTGATCAACGCGAAATATGGCAACGTCCCGGGTCTCAAGGGATACAGCCATGTGTCCGATCAATATGCTCCCTTCGCAACCCAGGTGATCCCGGCAACGGTCAGCGAGGCGCCCTACATCCTAGACGGGCTGCTCATGAATGACGCGGGCCGCCACGTCCGCCAGCATTTTGCCGACACGGGCGGCTTCACCGATCATGTGTTCGCCGCCTGCGCCTTGCTCGGCTACAGGTTCGCACCGCGTATCCGCGATCTACCTCAGAAAAGATTCTATGCCTTCACGCCCAATGCGACGCCTGCCAATGTGCGAGCGCTAGTCGGTGGCAAGATCAATGAACCGCTGATCGAACGCAACTGGCCCGACATCCTGCGCGTCATGGCGACGATCGCAGCGGGGATCGTCGCGCCTAGCCAGATTCTTCGCAAGCTCGCCTCTTACCCGCGCCAGAATGAACTGGCCCTCGCATTGCGGGAGGTCGGGCGCATCGAGCGGACCCTGTTCATGATCGACTGGATTCTCGATGCCAGCCTCCAGCGCCAGGCTCAGATCGGACTCAACAAGGGCGAGGCCCATCATGCCCTCAAGCGCGCCATCAGTTTCCACCGCCGAGGTGAAATCCGGGATCGATCCGCCGAAGGGCAGCACTATCGCATCGCCGGCATGAACCTGCTCGCCGCCATCATCATCTTCTGGAACACCATGAAACTTGGGGAGGTCGTCGACAGCCGCGCTGTGGACGGGATCGTCGTCCCGCCTGACCTCCTCGCCCATGTCTCGCCGCTGGGATGGGAACACATCAACCTCACCGGCGAATATCGCTGGCCTAAGTCCTTAGCGTAGGATTTCGCCCCCCACCGCAAACGCCCCCAATATATGCGCGTTGAGGAAAGCATCACGATCGGCGAGCTGTCTCGCCGGACTGGCGTGAATATCGAGACGATCCGGTACTTCGAGCGCGTTGGTGTTCTCGCAACGCCACCCCGCACAAGCGGCGGGCGGCGGGTATATGGGACCGGTCACGTCCGCGCACTTGGGTTCGTCCGTCGCGCGCGCGAACTCGGCTTCTCCCCGGCCGAGGTGCGCGCGATCCTGTCTCTTGGCGGTTCTGCGCAGGCGTCATGCAGTGAGGTCCGCGAGATCGCGGCTCACCATCTAGAGCGTGTGCGCGCTAAGATGGAGGATCTGGCGCAACTAGAAAGCCTGCTGGCTGCGACCATCGACCGTTGCGAAGGCGACGGGGCGGCGAGGTGCGCCGTGATCGACTTGCTGAACCAACATTCGACTGCGTAGATGTCGCATCGCACCCCGTACTCGCGCAAACGGTCGATAACGGAGCCGATCACCATCACCACGGCACGCGGCCCTAGCCACCTATGTGGACGTTGCGCATCACGAAGCCGCTTTTCGGAAGCGCTGGCAGCCTGGCGAAATCGATGCTCAGGTCTTGGTCCGGTACGTCATAGCGCATCGCGTTGACGAGGAGGTGTGCCGCCACCTTCATGATCGCGAGGACGATCCATTCGCCGGGACAGCGATGGCCGAGATAGTGATCGCCGCCGCCCTGCGGAATGAAGTTGAAGGAGTCTTCGTCCCAAGCCCTGAAACGCTCAGGGCGAAACTCCTGGGGGTCGGCCCAGGTCGCTGCGTCGTGATTGCTCCCATAAAGGTCTAGCACCACTTGACGCCCTTCCGGAAAGGCCATCCCCTCCCACTCGAAATCTTGGCTCGCGCGCGCCACCACAGCGGGAAAGAAGGGATAGAATCGGCGGACCTCTTGGACGAAGAGCTCGGCATAGTCCGGCTGCTGAACCAAGGCCGCCCTGATCCCTGAACAGGTTTGCAGCGCGTGGGCGACGAAGGTGATGTACACTGCGATCGCGACGGTCGGGCGAAGGACATTTACCAGTTCGACCGCTGCGACGTGCGGCGAAAGAAGATCGTCGTGCCGGTCGCGATGCCAGGCTATCGCGTAAGCCGCGGTCCCCGAGCCCGAGCCGATGCTCCCGGCCCGAATGCCTTCAATGATCCGCTTCGCCCATGCGTCGACGCGACGACGGGCCAGCCGTGACCAAAGATGCCTTGGGCTCGCCGAGCCGGCGGCGTCGAACAGCGCCCGCAGCTCGCCCGCGCGGTTGCCGGCTTCATCGTCCGGAAGAGGAACTCCCGCCCAAGCGCATACCGCTCGCGTCAGCGGCTCATGCAACTCGTCATAGAAGACGATCTCTCCTTTGCGCGTCCAGCCCGGCACCGCCCTGCGCCACTCGGCCTCGAACAATTGCGCCAGCGCCCGCACGCGCTCTGGTGTCATCAGGCCCATGAACATCTGCTTGCGGTGCCGATGGGTCTCGCCGTCCAGACCCTGAACGCCGCCTTGGCCCAGCAGTGTCTTCTGAATAGCGACCGGCATGGCACCTTCGCGCTCGAAGCGGGTCGTATCGTAGAAGATTTCGGCGGCCTTGGCCCCCTTAAGGCAGTTGGTCTTTTTCAGCAGGAAACGGGATTCAAAAGCGTTTGCGCCTAGGCGCTGGCACTGCCTGGAGATGAACCGATAGGGATCGGCGAGGAGAGAAAGGGTTTCGTCCGGGCCTTTCGTGTGTGGTGTCTTAGGCATGACCGGTCCGGTGATTGTTGGGTCTCCTTTGATTAACTCGGAGGAATATCACGGGTTGCAGGCTCACGACAGGTGACGAACGAGGACGATCAGGGCGGAGCAGGCGCGGCCGAGGCGTTCGAGGCCATGCGCGGCGAGCTGGCGCTGCGCCGTGGAGGGCTTGGCGGCCGAGCGCGGCGATCGACATACCCGACCATACCGAGACGCTTGGCGTGCTCCAGCAGAACGTGAACACGGCAGGCGAGAACGTCGCGCGCATCGGCCAATTCCTGAAAGCGGCCCCGGCGCTGGCGATGACGCCGGAGCAGATGGCGCAGCGCATCGCCGCGGCGGGCAGCGCCGCCCGGCGCGAGGATCAGGCGGCGCTCGCCAAGGCGGGCGAGGACAAGGCCCGCATCATGGCCGATCTTCGCGCCATCGCCGGGTCCGCATGGACACGCGCCGACCAGAAGAATCGGCAGCTATGGTTTGCCCTGGGTGGGGTGGCGGCCGGCATCCTCGCATGGGCGATCGTGCCGGGCCTGGTCGCGCGCGAGATCGCACCGGCGAGCTGGCAATGGCCCGAGCGCATGGCGGCGCGGACGCTCGACTTGCCCCGCTGGGAAGCCGGGCAGCGTATGATCCAGAGCGCCAGTCCCACCGCGTTCCGCGCCATCGTCGGGGCCGACAGGATCGTGACGGCCAACCGCGCGGCGATCGAGGGGTGCGGCAAAGCCGCAACGCGAAACGCGTGAAACGGTGCGACGCACGATCACGCTCAAGTGGAGTAAAAGTTAGCCGCGCAAGTTATTCAGCCAAGCGTTCGATGATCGGACAATCAGGCCGATCATCGCCATGACAGGCTTGGGCGAGCCCGGTAAGCGAGCGGCGCATGGCGTCCAAGACGCGGACCTTGCGGCCCAGTTCGGCAGCGCGGGCTTCCGCCAGCGTCTTCACTTCCGCGCTCGACCGATCGCGATCCGACCACAGCCCCAGCAGCGTGCGGATTTCCTCGATCGGGAACCCCAGGTCGCGCGCGTTGGCGATAAATCGCAGCCGATGAACGTCAGCGTCGGCGTAGTCCCGGTAGTTCCCGCGCCGTGGCGGCGCGGGCACCAAACCAATCTTTTCATAGTGGCGGATCATGCGTTGGGAGACGCCGCTGGCGTCCGACGCCGCTCCGATGTTCACAGCTTTACCGCGTTGAGCCGCAGTGCGTTCAGGACCACGGTGAAGGACGAGAGCGCCATCGCTGCACCGGCCAGCATCGGCGACAGCAGGATACCGGCAACCGGGTAAAGCACGCCGGCCGCAACCGGCACGCCGATTCCGTTGAACAAGAACGAGAAGAACAGGTTTTGGCGGATATTTCGCATCGTCGCGCGAGCGAGCTTGCGGGCGCGCACGATCGCCGAGAGATCGCCGCGCGTGAGCGTCATGCCGGCGCTTTCGATCGCCACGTCTGTTCCCGTTCCCATCGCCAAGCCGACATCCGCGGCGGCGAGCGCCGGGGCGTCGTTGATCCCATCGCCCGCCATTGCGACCCTTGCGCCGCTCGCTTTCAGCTCGCCGATGATACGCGCCTTGTCTTCCGGCAGCAGATCGGCGCGCACGTCATCAAGACCGCCCACGGCGCGCGCGACAGCATCGGCCGTCCCACGATTGTCGCCGGTGAGCATGACGACCCGCAGGCCCTCCTTGCGAAGCGCGGCAATAGCGTCGCGCGCCGATGCGCGCACCGGATCGGCGACTGCGAGCAGACCGGCGAGCGCCCCGTCGATCGCGACGAGGATGATGCCCGCGCCTTCGCCACGGTGACGATCGGCCGCGGCGTCGACCGGCTTGAGATCAGCGCCGATCCGGCTCATTTGCACCGCATTGCCAATCACGACCGAGCGGCCGCCCACCGTGGCGCTGACACCCAGCCCGGTTTGCGAGGCAAAGTCCGCGACTGTGCCGAGCTGCAATCCTCGTTCTTTGGCGGCAACGACGATTGCGTGCGCGAGCGGATGTTCGGATTGGCCTTCGACGGCCGCGGCAAGCGCGAGCATGTCGTTCTCTCCGACCGCGCTGACCGTCTCGACCGCGATCAGCTTGGGCTTGCCTTCCGTGAGCGTACCTGTCTTGTCGATGACAAGGGTATCGACCTTTTCCAGCCCCTGTAAGGCTTCCGCGTTCTTCACCAGCACGCCGGCCTGAGCGCCGCGTCCCGTGCCGACCATGATCGACATGGGCGTGGCGAGCCCGAGCGCGCACGGGCAGGCGATCACCAGCACTGCGATGGCGTTAAGCAGGGCATGGCCCATGCGCGGCTCAGGGCCGACCAGCGACCAAGTGATGAAGGTCGCAATCGAGATCAGCACGACGAGCGGCACGAACCATCCTGAAACCCGATCGGCGACCGCCTGTATCGGGGCGCGGCTTCGCTGCGCTTCCGCGACCATGCGGACGATACGCGCGAGCATCGTGTCCGAACCAACCGCGCGGGCTTCCATCACCAGGCTGCCCGTCCCGTTGACGGTGCCCCCGGTAACGATCGCCTCGACTTCCTTGAGGACCGGCGCGGGTTCGCCGGTGAGCATGGCTTCGTCGACCGACGAACGACCCTCGACCACGACGCCATCGACCGGGATGGCTTCACCGGGGCGGACCCGCAGCCGGTCACCGGTTGCCACGTCGGCAAGCCCGACTTCTTCTTCAGAACCGTCAGGCTGCAAGCGTCGCGCCGTCTTGGGGGCGAGATCCATGAGAGCGCGGATCGCGCGCCCTGTCGCCGCCCTAGCGCGCAGTTCGAGCACTTGCCCGAGCAGCACCAGTGTCACCACGACGCCGGCCGCCTCGTAATAGACGGGAACCATGCTCCCATGCGTGCGGAAGGTCGCTGGGAAGATGCCCGGCGCGAGCGTCGCGACCACGCTATAGAGGAAGGCGGCACCTACGCCGATCGCGATCAGTGTGAACATATTGAGATGGCGGGTACGAAGCGATGTCCACCCCCGCTCGAAAAACGGCCAGCCCGCCCACAGCACGATCGGCGCGGTGAGTGCGAGCTGGACCCAAGGCGAGGCCGCAGGGCTAACCACATGCAGGCCTAACATTTCCGCGAACATCGAGACGACGAGCAGCGGGATCGTGAGCGCGCCCGCCACCCACAGTCGGCGCGTGAAGTCGACCAGCTCAGGGTTGGGAGTATCGTCGAGCGACGGTTCTTCGGGTTCGAGCGCCATGCCGCAGATTGGGCAAGTTCCCGGCCCTTCCTGGCGAATTTGCGGGTGCATCGGGCACGTCCACATCGCCCCCGGCGTCGCCATCGGCTCCGGTTTCGGCTTATCGCTCAGATAGGCGTCAGGATTGGCGACAAACTTGCTCCGGCACCCTGCGCTACAGAAATGATAGGCATGACCAGCGTGCTCGGCATGGTGTGTCGTTTTTGCGGGATCGACCGTCATGCCGCACACCGCGTCGATCACTGCTGCTGCGGCATCGTTGTCCTTACTGCCCGAGCAGCAGCCGCCCGCTTCGGTGTGATGATGTTCGTGCTCGATCTTTGCGGGAGCGGCCGAGCCGCCCCCGCAACAGGATGAGGGCGTGGAGACCGATTCAGGCGCAGGCTTCGAACAGCCGCAACCCCCGGCTTGGGAATGGGAATGAGGGTCGTTCATGGCAAGACTCCTTCGACCCGAGAGCATGTAGGGTATGACACCGTGTTAGGGTCAAGGCCCTGTCGGCACCGCTGGCGTGTATGTTGAATCTACGCGCGGGAGCGGCGTTGCCCTCATATTGCGGGGGCCAGCTCTACACCCTCGACGCCATAAGGGCCGCAGCTTAGGTCTATTACTAGCTCGCCAAACGCGGGCCGGGGGCAATCGGGGACATATGGCAGCGCAGATCGACAGTCTTTCTACTGGCACCGACCATGACGGCCTGGTGCGCCGCTTAATTGCCCGCTGGCGTGACGATCAGGGCGCGACCTATCGGAGCTGGTTTCTTTGGGACGAGCGGTTGAAGAACTTCCGATCAATCCGGCGCGGCATCACCCAGGTTGTCGGCGAGATCGAGCGCGGCACGTTCGGCGTCGCCTACCGCGGATCGTCGCTCGAAACCGTCGTCCATTCCGTCGCCGAGCAGCGGCAAATCTTCAAGGGCGCGGACCATGCGTTCCTCTGGAAGCCGAAGCTCCGCATCCCCGACATTTACGAGAGCCCCGACAATCAGCGCGCGTTCGGCCGCTTGCTCGACGCCTGTTCCTGTTGCGACACGGCCGAGGAGATCATCAGCCATATCCACGCGATCGACCGTTTGAAGATCAAGGGGCTGGGTCCGGCGGTCGCCAACCTCCTCTACTTCCTTCACCCGACGCTGGTGCCGCCCTTCAACACCGCAATCGTTAAGGGCTACAACGCGCTGACGGGGGCGAATGTGAAGCTCGGGAGCTGGGAGCATTTTCTGGCGATGCGGACCGGCATCCTCGATCTCAACGACCGCTTCCGCGAGCTGCTATCGAATGATTTAGGCGCGATCGGCGGTCTGTTGTTCGACATCGGCTCCGATCGCTATCCGGCTCCGCCCCTCGACGTGAGCGGCGCGACGCTGGCGAGCTGGGGGCAGCGGCTTGAGGCGGCGCGCAAGGAAGCGCGCACGCTCAGCAAGGCCGCTCAGCGCGAGGGCGAGAACGAGCGCACCCATACCGAAATCCAGGCATGGCTTCGCGATCTAGGGTTGGCGCTCGGCTATGACGTATGGATCGCCGCGAACGACCGCAGCCGCGCCTTCGACGGATCACCCTTGGGCGCAGGATGCCTTGAGCGCCTGCCCGACACGATCGCGACGTCGAAGGGCGCTGACTCGATCCGGCTGATCGACGTGCTGTGGCTTGAGAAGGCCGGCGATCATGTCGCCGCGGCGTTCGAGGTGGAGCATTCGACCTCGATCTATTCGGGCATCGTCAGGATGCTCGACCTGGCCTTGAGCGGTGGCGACCTTCACGCGACCGCGGGGCTGTTCCTTGTCGCGCCCGACGCGCGCGAGACGGACGTTCGCGCGCAGTTGCAGCGGCCCGCGTTCAGCCGCGTAGCCGACCTCGACATATCCTACCTGCCCTATGGCGAGCTGGAGAAGAACCGGGAGGCCATCGCGCGGTTCGGATCGGGACTGAAAGCGATCAAGGCCGTTTCCAGCAAGCTCGCCTAGCCCGCTCCGCGCAAGGGATGATCCGGAGAGCCGCGTATCCTCTAGCATGTAGAGGAGTGCTGCCGTGACGATGCCATCCCCGGCCCCCTGGCTCGACGCCGTGCTGATCGGGTGGTTCGTGCTGACCGCCCTTTCGGTCGCTTACGTCGCGTGGGATGCCTTCACCCGCAACCCCGAGCTGCGCGTGATGAAATGGGGGTGGCTGTTGGTCACGCTCTATGGTGGCCCGATCATGGCCGCGGCCTATGTCCTGTCCTGCCAGGAGCCGGCGAACGAGCGGCACGAGGATTTCGTTCGACCGCTCTGGAAGCAGGCGTTCGGCTCGGCCATCCATTGCATGGCGGGCGATGCAACCGGCGTCATCGCCGCAGCCGCGATCACCACGGCGCTCGGCCTGCCGATGTGGCAGGACGTGATCGCGGAATATGTGTTCGGCTTCGCGTTCGGACTGCTGATTTTCCAGGCGCTTTTCATGCGCGACATGGCGGGCGGTTCCTATTGGGGCGCGCTTCGCATGTCGTTCATCCCCGAATGGCTGTCGATGAATGCCGTCATGGCCGGCATGATCCCGACGATGGTGGTGTTGATGAGCCGCGACATGGCCGCGATGCACGCCAGCTCGCTCCGCTTTTGGGGCGTCATGTCGCTGGCGACACTCGTCGGGTTCGCAGTCGCCTATCCGATCAACCTTTGGCTGGTTGGCGTGCGCTTGAAGCACGGCATGGGCACGGTGCGCGCGCTGGGGCATGGCGGACACGAAGTCGGCGCGGACCGGCAATCGGCCACGCCGATGCCGGACATGGGACACGACGCAATGGCAGGGATGAGCGGCATGGCGGCCGGCGCGCGCGTGACCGGACCTCAGATCGCCGCGATGACAGTGTTGACGCTCATCATGCTTGGCGCGGGCATCATCGTTGCGACGCTGTTCGGTCGGTGGGCCATGTAACTTGCCGCGAACGACGGAGATCGCGGCAAGGGGTGATCGCGCGGCGCGCGTATCTAGGAACAGGCGGGGGCTCATACGGAGATAATGCGATGCACCAGATCGACCCCGGCATGAAGGCGTGCATGGACGCCTGCCACGAATGCCATGTGACCTGTCTTCACATGGCGATGAACCATTGCCTCGAAATGGGCGGCCAGCACGCCGCGCCCGAGCATATGAAGATCATGGCCGACTGCGCGCAAATTTGCGCGGTTGCGATCGACTTCATGGCGCGCAAGTCCGCCCACCATCAGCATATCTGCCGCGAGTGTGCCGAGATCTGCCGGGCTTGCGCAGCGAGCTGCGAGGCCCTGGGCGGCATGGAGGATTGCGTGGCAGCGTGCCGGAAGTGCGCCGATTCCTGCGATCGGATGGCGGCATAGCGGGGCTTGCGCGGGCGGTCGCCCGCCCGCGCAGCTATCTGCATATCAACGGCCCATGCTCGCGATCACAGCGAACAGCTCGGCCGTGAACTTGGTCAGGAGCTCGGTCGCTGCGCTCCCGAAAATCACCAAACATACGCCTAGCGCGATCAGCTTAGGCACGAAGCTCAGCGTCTGTTCGCTAATCGACGTCGCCGCCTGGATGATGCTGATTATCAGCCCGACGATCATCATCGGCACGAGCAGCACCACGCAGATCAGGCCGGCCACGGCCAGCATCCTCCCCGTCTCGTCGAGCAGGATCGACTGATCCATCAGGCGCGGCCCCGTGAACGGCCGGGGACCGCGAGGGCTCCCCGGCCGCGCATCACATCGCCGATGCAGGCGGCGCGAGCGTCCCGAGCCAGGCGATCAGCCCGAGAACCGCGATGACACAGGCGGTTTCGATCGCCAGACTTGTCCGCAGCGCGCCGAGGGCGCCCTTGTGATCGTCCGCTGCGATCGACCGCTCGAATGCCGGCGTGAGCCGGAAGCGGTTGAGCGAGGCGAGCCCTAGCATGGCGACGAACAGCGCCAGCTTTGCGATCAGGAGCTGACCATAGAGCGTCGCAGGAAGCGTGGCGAGGTTGCCGATCCCGACCAGCATCCAGCCGTTGACCAGGCCGGTGACGAGGATCGTGCCGACCACAACCGTCCCGATCGCGCCGAACCCGTGCAGCGCGCGGTGCGTCAGCCCCAGATGCGCCGCGTCTACGCGCGCCGCGGGTCGGGAGACGAGCAGGAGCAGCCCCAGTAGTGCGCCAACCCAAGCGCCCGAGGCGATCAGATGGAGAATGTCGACGATGAGGTGGACCCAGCCCATCACGGCTTCGTCCATCGCGCCGTGTCCGGTCCACGCCAGCGTTGCGAGTGCCACGGCCGAGCAGAGCGCGACGATGCTCAGCCAGATGCCGCGCCCGCCCGCGACCAGCGCTGCCAGCGCCGCGAGGGCCACCATGACCATGCGCAGCTTCCATGCTGCTCCGATCGCAGAGCCGGTGAGCAGCGCGCCGACTGCTTCACGGTCGATCGGCCAGGCCGGCGTTCCGGCCATTGAGGAGGCCATCAGCACGACCCAGGCGCCTGAAAACAACAGGCTCAGGCCAGCGCTGGCGATGAACCAGGGACGCAGCGCGAGCGCGTCGCCGCGCTCGCGCGCCCGCAGCCCATAAAGGCTGAATGCGGCAAGGCCGAACAGCGCAGCCAGCGTCACGTAGAGCGCGAAGCGGACGCCGATAAGCGACCAGTCCCCCATCGCCTCACTTCACCGCGAAGACGTAGGTTCCTGCGACCTTGTGGGTGTCGGTCGAGACGACATTCCACGCGACGCTATACCGACCCGATGGGAGCGGCGATTTCGGGGTGATGACGAGGGTCCGGCCATCGGACGAGAGCGCGGAGGCGCTGGCCATCTTCATGGCTGCCATGCCGGGCATCGCTGCCATCGTGAGATCGGCCTTGGAGAAGGCTGGCATCAGCTTCTCGCTGAAATGAAGTTCGATACGAGCGGGCTTCGCGACCGTCGCATTGGCGGCCGGCGATGCCGACACCAGCTTAGGATGGGCGTTCGCCGTTCCGGCGAACATGACGAGAGCGGCAGCAGCAGTCAGAACGGATAGGCGGCGCATAGGGGGCCTTTCGACAGGAGGGTTCCTGTCCTTCATTACGCGCCCCGATCGACCACCCCTCACGGATGGATTTGAGGGATGGGCGCGTCGCTTGCGTAATCCATGCTAGAGGGGTGGAGTGAACGACATGGACCTCGACGCAGTATTGATGAGGCTGGCGCAAGCACCCGTGCCCGCGAGCCTTGATGGCATGGAAGATCGCGTGCTGGCGCGGGTCGCCGCACGTCCAGCGGCGCGCGCCGGCTTAGGCGTTGGGGCAATGACGATCGCTGCGGCGCTCGTCATGGGCATCTTCGGTGCCGGTGTGCCCGCGAAGGAAGCCAGCGCGGCTTCGCTATCGCCCTTGGGGCCGGTGTCGCCGCTCGCGCCCTCCACGCTGCTCGTCGGCGTGCAATGAGCGGCCGCATCCGCCTTCTGCTTGGCATTGTCGCGTGCTTCATCGCCGCGATCATCGGTGTGTTCGTGGGGCGGGCGCTACTTCCGCCACGTGCCCAGCCCGGCTCGGAGCTGCACGACGTGCTGCATCATAAGCTGGCGCTGGACGCCAACCAGGAAGCGCGACTTGAAGTGCTGGAGCAGCGTTTCGCCGTGCAGCGGCGCGCATTCGAGCTGGAATTGCGGGCGAACAATGCCCGGCTCGCTGAAGCGATCGAGGCCGAGCATGGCAACGGGCCGCGCGTCGCCGCAGCGGTCGACCAGAGCCACGCCGTCATGGGCGAGCTCCAGAAAGCGACGCTGGCGCACATCTTCGCCATGCGCCAGCTCTTGCGGCCCAATCAGACCGGCCAGTTCGATCAGGCCGTGGTGAAGGCGCTCACCGACGACGCACGTTGAGGTTCGGCGCGTGAGCCTCGACTGGACCACGCTTACGGACGGCGAGCTGGCGACCCTCAGCATCGCCGGGCGCGAAGCCGCCTTCGCCGAGATCATGCGCCGCCATCGGCAGTCAATCTTCCGCATGGTGCGCGCGTGCGTCGGCGAGGCCGACGAGGCGCTGGACCTTCTGCAGGAGACCTTCGTCGCGGCGCATCAGGCCCTGCCCCGCTACGACGGCGATCGATCGATGCGCGCGTGGCTATCGACGATCGCGATCAACAAGTGCCGCGATTGGGGGCGCAAGCGCACCGTGCGGCGCTTTCTGGCGTTCGCCGCACCGATCGGCCCGGAAGCCGAAGCCATTGCAGACGACCAGGTGGCGATCGACGACGCGACGGGCGACCGACAGGAACTCGACCGCGTGACGCGCGCCATTGCGGGCTTGCCGACCGCATTGAAGGAATCCTTGGTGCTGCGCACGATCGAGGGGTTGAGCCAGGCTGAAACCGCGGCAGTGTTGTCGATCAGCGAAAAGGCGGTAGAAACCCGCCTCTATCGCGCGCGATCGAAGTTGCTGGAGCGATTGGGCGGGCGCTGAGGGATAGCGCCCTGAGCTGCGTATCAAGGCTAGAGGGACACTCCCGTTCGAGAGCCTTGAGGACCGTATGAGCCGCACTATCGATCGCCGCCAGATGCTTCGCGGCGCCGCCCTTGCTGGCGGTGGCATGGCGCTGACCGCCTATATGCCCGCGTGGGCGCAGCCTGTCTCGGGCGGGATCGTCAAACCGCTGCCGACCGTCTCGGGCACTGACATCGCGCTGACGATCGACAGTTTCAGACTTCCCGTCGACGGCAAGTCGACGCCCGCAATCGGCGTCAACGGCACGGTGCCGGCCCCTCTCATTCGCTTGAAGGAGGGGCAAAAGGTCCGCCTCTCCGTCACCAACAATCTCGACGAGGACAGTTCGATCCACTGGCATGGGCTGCTCGTGCCGTTCGCGATGGACGGCGTGCCCGGCATCAGCTTCCCCGGCATCAAGGCGCGCTCGACCTTCATCTACGAGTTCCCGATCATCCAGTCGGGCACCTACTGGTATCACAGCCATTCCGGCGAGCAGGAGCAGGGCGGACTTTACGGGCCGATCGTGATCGACCCGGCCGGTGCCGATCCGATCGCGTTCGACCGCGAGCATGTGATCGTGCTGTCCGACCACAGCCAGATGACCGGCGAGCAGATTTTCCGGAAGCTGAAGCAGATGGGCGGCGCCTATTTCAACTATCAGCGGCCGACCCTCGCGGGCTTGCTCGCGGGTCGGGAAATGCCGCTCAAGGACCGGATCGAGTGGGGAAAGATGCGAATGGACCCCGCCGACATCGCCGACGTCACCGGCTCGACCTATACCTTCCTGGTCAACGGCTACGGGCCGTATGACAACTGGACGGGGCTGTTCAAGCCGGGCGAGCGGGTCCGCTTGCGGATCATCAACGCCGCGGCGCAGACCAACTTCAACGTCCGCATCCCCGACCTGCCGATGACCGTCGTGCAGGCCGATGGGCAGAATGTCCGTCCGGTGAAGATCGACGAGTTCCAGATCGGCGTTGCCGAGACGTTCGACGTGATCGTGACGCCCGAGGACCGGGCCTACAGCTTCGTCTCCGAGGCTATCGATCGCTCCGGCATGGGCCGGGCGACGCTCGCCCCGCGTGAGGGGATGGTCGCCCCGGTCCCGCCGCTTCGTCCGCGCACGCTGCTGACCATGACCGATATGGGCATGGACATGGGGAGCATGGGCGGGATGCAGGGCATGTCCGGCATGAAGGACGAGAGCCCGGTCGCCACGCGCGGGCCGGACCCCACCTTGATGCAGAACGCCTCGCGCAATCTTTGGAAGCTGACGGGCTGGAAGGGGCCGACCGATCACGGGACGGTCGCGGCAGGCGCAGCGATGGCGGGCATGTCCGGCATGTCCGGCATGGACCACAGCCAGATGGGCGGCGCTGTAATGCCCGGGATGGACCATAGCCAAATGGCAGCGGGCGGTGCTGGCATGGCCGGCATGGACCATAGTGCCATGTCGGGCGGATCGGGCCAGGCTGGCGGCATGGCCGGGATGGACCACGGGTCGGGTGGCGGCATGAACATGAACATGCGCGACCCGAAGAATGCGCCGGGCGTGAAGATGGGGCCGGGCGTGCAGACCATCTCCCCGATGCCGAAGGACCGTAGCGGTGAACCGCCCCAGGGTCTGGAGGGCCTGGATCACCGCGTCCTCACCTATCGCGACCTCGTTTCGCTCGCGCCCAACCCCGACGTGCGCGCGCCGTCGCGTCAGTTCGAGATCCATCTGACCGGTAACATGGAGCGCTACATGTGGGGCTTCGACGGGCAGAAGCTGAGCGATCCCGCCGACCCCATCCCGTTCCGCAAAGGCGAGCGGGCGCGGGTGACGTTGGTCAACGATACGATGATGCCGCACCCCATCCATCTCCACGGCCATTTCTTCGAGCTGGTGACGGGGCACGGCAATCATGCGCCGCGCAAGCACACCGTCAACGTGCCGCCTGGAGGCAAGATGACCTTTGATCTGACCGCCGATGCACCCGGCGATTGGGCGTTCCACTGTCACAATCTCTACCACATGACCGCAGGCATGATGCGCGTCGTCACCGTTCGCCCGTTCGCGGGAGAGGCGGCATGAACCGGCTGACCGCGGCGCTCGCCGCCACCACCATGCTCGGCATCGCCGGTCCTGTCGCCGCTCAGTCGATGCAGGGCATGGATCATTCGGCAATGCCGGGCATGACCATGCCGATGCCTGCGAAAAAGAAGCCGGTGGTGAAGCCCACGGCCAAAGGCAAGCCGGCCAAGACTAGGTCAGCTCCTGCGAGGCGACCATCAGCTTCGACGACGAAACGCCGCGCCGCGCCAACGGCCGGCATGAATGGTATGGATCACGGGACCATGCCGGGCATGGATCACTCGTCTATGCCCGGCATGGACCATGCGGCTCCGCAGGGCTCACAGCAGGGCATGGAAGCCATGCCGGGGATGCAGATGCCCGGAAACGGCCAAACGGTCCCTCAGGGCTCCCAGCAGCCGATGCAGGGCATGGACCATTCGGCGATGCCGGGGATGACCATGCCAGCCGACCAGCACAGCGGCCACGACATGCAGGGCATGTCGGGAATGGCCGGAATGCCAGGCATGGCGGCCGATGGGGTGCAGCAGACTGGCACCGCGCTTCCCGCAGGAAACGCCCCCGCCCCGCCCCTGCCGACCGACCATGCGGCCGACAGCGTTTACGGCGCGGACGCGATGGCGATGGGTCGCCATCACCTTCAGCAGCATCACGGCGGTCAAAACTTCAGCCAGGTGCTATTGAACCTCGCTGAGTATCAATTCCGCAACGGTCGTGACGGCTATCGCTGGGATGGCGAGGCGTGGTTCGGGGGTGACATCAACCGCCTCTTCATCAAGTCTGAGGGCGAGGGAGCCTTCCGCGAGGGCATCGAGAGCGCCGAGGTGCAGGCGCTCTATAGCCGGACCATTGGCCCTTATTTCAATCTACAAGCGGGTGTCCGCCAGGATTTGGGGCCGTCCCCGAAACGCACCTATGCGACCGTCGGGCTGGAGGGGCTGGCACCGGGCTTCTTCGAGCTAGAGGGCGCGGTATTCCTGTCCAACAAGGGCGACCTGCTAGGGCGGCTTGAGGGCTATTACGACCAGCGCATCACCCAGCGGCTGATCCTGCAACCGCGCGCCGAGCTCAATTTCGCTGCGCAGGACGTGCCGGAAAACCGGATCGGATCGGGCCTATCCAACGCCGAGCTTGGATTGCGGCTGCGTTATGAGATCCGGCGCGAGTTCGCCCCCTATGTCGGCGTGTCATGGGATCGCCGCTTCGGCGACACCGCCCGCTACGCGCGCGCCGATGGGGATCGCGCAACGTCCAAGAGCATCGTCGCCGGCGTTCGTGTCTGGTTCTGATCGATGGAGGAACAGATGGCTCAAGACGGCAGGCGCTCGATAAGGCAGCACTTCCCGAGCCTGCCGTTCGTAGGCGCCCTGGCGATCGTCCTGGCGCTGGGCGCAGCCGCGTTTATCTACCTTGGCGTGTATAACATCGCGGCCGACGAACCGCACACGCCGGCGGTCTATTCAATGCTCGAACGCCTGCGCGATCGGTCGATTGAGGCACGCGCGCGCGGCATAACACCCCCGGCCGATCTGGCATCGGCGCAGCGCGTGTCAGTCGGCGCGGGCCTTTACGGAGAAATGTGTTCCGGTTGCCATCTCGGCCCCGGCGTCGAGAAATCCGAGATGAGCCAGGGCCTCTATCCACAGGCGCCGGAACTCGCGCGCGCTCAAGATCTCACCCCCGCCCAGCAATTCTGGATCATCAAGCACGGGGTGAAGCTCAGCGCCATGCCGGCATGGGGCAAGACGCATCCCGACCCCCTAATTTGGAATATGGTCGCGTTCGTCCGCAAGCTCCCCGGCATGACGCCCGAACAGTATAAGGCACTGGTCGCGAGCGCCCCGGCCGATCACGACGAGATGATGAAGGACATGCCGGGTATGAAGTGACCCCGGCGACGAGGTTGAGGGAGGAGTGGTTCTGAAAAGCGCGAAACTGAGGCTGCATCTACTCGCGAGCCGCACGCACAAATGGCTCGCGATCATCATCGGCGCGCAGCTCCTGCTATGGTTCGCAAGCGGCGCCCTGATGAGCTTCCTGCCGATCGATCGGGTGCATGGCGATCACCTCGTTGACCGCAAAGCCGCGGCGCCCCTTCCCCGCGGCAGCACGTTCGCCCCACCATCGGCGATCGTAGGCGCAGCAGATGCGCCCATCGAGGCCATCACCTATCGCATGTGGCTTGGCCGCCCGGTCGCCGAGGTCGCGACAGCCAAGGGAACGCGCCTGTTCGACGCCGCGACGGGCCAAGCGCTGCCAGCACCAACGGCTCGTGAGGCCGAGGAGATCGCGCGTTTGGCATGGCGTGGCGGTGCTCGACCAGCGGCGAAGGTAGAGCGGATCGAGCGCGCCAGCCCCGAATATCGCGGCACGCTCCCCGCCTGGCGCGTCGCGTTCGCCGACCTCGATTCCACCCGCGTCTTTGTCGCGGCGGACACCGGTCGGATCTCGGCTGTCCGAACCGGCACTTGGCGGCTCTACGACTTCTTCTGGGGCCTTCACATCATGGATTGGACGAATCACGAGAACTTCAACACGCCCTGGCTGCTCGCCTTCGCGATCGGTGGGCTTGCGCTTTGGTTAGGGGGGGCAGTGCTTCTCTACATGCGATGGCCCAAAACGCGGCGTCGCAACATCGTGATCGAGGCATAATATACGCGGCTCAGGAGCGTAGCCCTCGGAAATAAAGTCCTGTTTCCTGACAATTTCTCGCGCGTTCTAGCACCCCGGGTGAGGGATAGCCGCCTCGCACGCGTAGAAGTCTTAGAACCCAGGGAGATCAATAATGCGCTTCGCACCAACATTCGCAGCTTTGGCGCTGCTCGCCACGCCCGCCCTCGCGCAGCAGAGCGGCGGAATGCAGGGCATGAACCACGGTCAGATGGCCGGCATGAACCACGACGACATGGCGGGCATGATGGCCGGCAATCCCTACGGCCAGGCCGAGATGGACATGCATCAGAAGATGATGGCGGCCAAGCAGGGCGACGCGGCCGAAATGTGGACGCGCAAGATGATCGAGCATCACCGAGGCGCCATCGCCATGTCGCGCGTTGCGGTGCGTGACGCGCGCGACGCCGAGACCAAGCGCATGGCGCAGATGACGATCACGAAACAGGAAAAGGATATTGCCGAGCTGCAGGCGTGGCTCAGCAAGCACGGCAAGCGCCCGCAATAAGGGAGCGCTGCCCCGCCCTGTCGATCCCCCTACCCCCCGGCAGGGCGGGGATTTCCTTTTAGAGCCCGACTCATAATTCGAGTTTTGCGATACGGCGTGTCATGCGCCTGATGGAAGCGATGATGAGCCAGGCTTCGGCGGAGGCGACGGACGCCTCCCAATCTTTGGCGAGACGCCGACATCGGTTGAGCCATGCGATGGTGCGCTCGACGACCCAGCGCCGGGGCAGGACGACGAAGCGGTGGGCATCGGAACGCCGGACGATCTCGATGGCGAGGTGGTCGATATGCGCGATAGCGGCGGCCAGTTTCTGCCCGGCATAGCCGCCATCGGCGAAGAAACGGCTCAGGGACGGATAGGCGTCGCGACAGCGTTCGATGAGGTCCGGTGCGCCGTCGCGGTCCTGGATGTCAGCGGAGAGCACCAGTCCGTCGAGGAGGTTGCCGGCCGTGTCGGTCGCGATATGGCGCTTGCGGCCCTTGATCTTCTTGCCGGCATCATAGCCGCGCGGCCCACCCGCTTCGGTGGTCTTGACCGACTGGCTGTCGATGATGCCCGCAGTCGGTTCTGCCTCGCGCCCTTCGGCAATCCGTACTCCGGCTACCAGCACCGCGTTGATCGCATCGAGCAGGCCGCTGTCGCGCATCCGGTAGAAATGGTACTGCACGGTCGTGAACGGGGGAAAGTCCCGGGGCAGTTGCGCCCACTGGCATCCCGTCGCGGCAAGGTACTGGATCGCGTTCCACAGATCCCGTGCCCGGTGCAGGCGCGGGCGGCCCACCTTCGTCGTTCGAGCCAGCAGCGGCGCAATGATCGCCCATTCCGCATCGGTGCAGTCGCTTGTGTAACGCAGCCTACTTCTGTCATGCTCGCGACGAGCGGTTTCGGTCCAGCCCATGTGCTCTCCAAGGTCTTCGCAAAACCCGGTGAATCACAACTGACTGAAATCGCTCAACCTAATTTTCGGTCGGGTTCTTAGGAGCTGATGATGAAGAATGGTGTTCGTGGCGCCGTCGCCGCCTTGCTAATGACCATCCCAGCGGTCGCATCGGCCGCGGCCGACATCGCCATGCACCGCGATCCGGGTTGCGGCTGTTGCGAGAAATGGGCGGCGCAGGTGCGTCAGCAGTTCGGCCGCAAGGTCCAGATCATCGACGATGATCGCCGTGAGGTGCTGCAGCGTAAGATCGGCCTGCCCGCTGACCTCGCGTCCTGCCATACCGCGATCATCGACGGCATGGCGTTTGAGGGACATGTCCCGATCGCGGACATGAAGCGCGCGCTGGCCCAGCATCCTAAAGGCGTGCGCGGCTTGGCCGTGGCCGGAATGCCGATGGGCTCACCGGGCATGGAGGTGCCCGGCATGAGAACCCAGCCCTATGACGTCATTGCGTTCGGTGCCGCTGGCCGGCGTGTCTTTGCTAGCCACGGCGCCTAAACGACAGGTTGTCTTGTGAGCGGCAAATCTTCCCCGGCGCTTCATGCCGGCACTACGGCACCCGGCAAACCACCCGTATTGACCTCGGCGTTGACAATTGGGATAGTATCCGGGTGTTGAAAGCTCGTCTTTCTCTCTTGCTTCTTGTTGGAGCGTTGCTTGGCCTTTTGGGCCAAGGAATTGCGTATGCGGCCGGCCCATCGCTCTCACCCAAGATGGCGATGAGCCATGTCACCCCATCCCGCATGGATTGCGCGGGTATGGCGACCCCGGATCCGTCATCGGAACACCCATGCAAAGGACTGACGCTGGCGTGTATCGCCCAAATGGGATGCGTTGTTCCCATGACGTTTGAGGAGCCGGCAAGAGTGCTGAAGCGCTCGATCGCATCTCAAATCGTTATCTGGCCTGCCAGCCGGGCACTTGCCGGCCTCAACGTCGCTCCCGAGCCCGAACCGCCTACCGTTTGATCGAGTCAAGCCGTGTCAGGCTGCAGCCGTTCGCCGGTTGCGGCTCTGCCGATTTTAAATCTCGATCAAATTGGAAAGTGACATGAAAACGTTCATCTTGGCGGTATTTGCCGCTAGCCTCGCCGCGTCGGCAGCGACGGCGGCCACATCTGAAAATAAAAGCAATGGTCATTGGGAGTGGCGTTCCAATTACCAGCCGGGCCCGCGGGCGCCGCTTCAAGCCCCACGTCGCGTATGGGTTACGGACGTTCCCCAGTCGAGCGCCTGCGTGTGCCCGATGATGGAACGCGGTCGCGACGCCTGCATGTCAATGAAGGGCGGCCAGTCAACTTAAGCTGGCGAGCCTGAACAGGTGCCGGGCTCCGATCAACCATTTGGAGCCCGGCCATCATTATGACATGAAGGGACTAGAGGGATGCGCGCATCCATGATGCTCGCGGTCGCCGCGCTCACGACGAGCGCCGCGCACGCGCAGACACTTACCTATGACCAAGCGCTGCGCGATGCGGTTGCCAACGCCCCGGGAGCGGTTGCCGGTCGCGCGGGGGTCAGCGCCGCCCAAGCCGATGCACGTGCGGCGGGAAGCCTTCCGGACCCCCGTGTGTCGATCGGAATCGAGAATTATCCTGTCTCTGGGCCACCCGCCTTCTCCCTATCCAGAGACGACATGACGATGGGGCGTGTCGGTTTCCAACAGGACCTACCCAACCTTGCCAAGCGTCATGCCGCGCAAGCGCAGGCACGCGCCGTGATCGCAACGGCAGAAGCATCGCAAGCGACCAAGCTCCGGGAGGTGCGATTGGGAGCGGGGCAGGCATGGATCGACCTTGCTTATGCCGAGCGTCGACTAGCTGCCCTCGACACCGTTCTGCTATTCCTTCGATCTCTCCCTTCCGCTGCGCGGGCCGCCGTGACGACCGGTTCGGTCCGCCCTGGTCAGACACTGACGACCGATCAGGAGATCGCGGCACTCGACGACCGCCGCGACGAGTTGATGGCCGCCGTTGCGCGCGCCCGCGCGATGCTGGCTCGCTGGACCGGCGTATCGGCGCCCGAGATTGCCGGCGATATGCCCGCGATCGATCTGGCTCCGGCGCGGCTGCGGGACGCGCTCAGCCTTCACTCCGACATGGTTCTCGCCGAGGCCGGTATTCAGCGCGCGCAGGCCGACGTGGATGCGGCGCGAGCGGAGAAGCGACCCGATTGGGGGGTAGAGGTAGCTTATCAACGCCGTGACCCCCGGTATGGCGACATGGTGTCGGCGGGAGTTTCGATGAGCCTGCCGCTGTTCGCTCGATCGCGTCAGAACCCGCGCATCGAAGCCCGCAAATCCGCACAGGCGCAGGCCGAGGCCGCGCGCGAAGAAACCCGGCGCACATTGGCAGCCGATCTGGAGGCCGCGCTGGCGGACCACCAAATGCATCACAGCCAATGGCAGCGCGCGCGCGACGTGCTCCTTCCGCTCGCTCGGAAGCGAGCCGATCTGGAGATAGCGAGCTACTCTGCCGGTCGCGCGAGTCTTGCGGATGCCATCGAAGCCAAGACCGCGCTCGCCGACGCCGAGCTGACCGTGCTCGACCGTGAGGCGCTCGTCGCCGCAGACTCTGTCCGCCTCACCATTACCTTCGGGAGCGCCGATCGATGAGCGACACTACCATTACCCGCGCCCGCCTTGTCACCGCGGTAAGCGCGCTGGTGCTGGTCGCAGGGGGCGTGGGCTTCGGGCTCGCGAAACTTGGCACGTCCTCGGCTGCCGATCAAACGGCATCCCCAGCCCCGCAGAAGAAGATCCTCTACTGGTATGATCCGATGATCCCGGGGGAGCGGCACGACGGCCCGGGTCTCTCGTCGATGGGGATGAAACTGATCCCCCGCTATGCCGACGAGGGCGCAGGCGGTAGCGCCGCACCGGGCGTAGCGATCGATCCGGCCAGCCTCCAGCGGCTCGGCGCGCGGATCGTCACGGTCGAACGCGGATCGTTGTCAAACTCGGCCTCGGCAACCGGCAGCATCGAGTTCAATGACCGCAACGTTGCGGTCGTGCAGGCACGCAGCGGCGGCTTCGTTCAGCGCGTCTATGCGCGCGCGCCAGGCGATGTCGTGCCGGCAGGCGCCCCGCTCGCCGATATCCTTGTGCCCGAATGGGCGGGCGCGCAGGCGGAGTATCTCGCCGTGCGCCGCACCGGGGATGCCGGGCTCACGCGGGCGGCACGAGAGCGCCTGTTGCTTCTCGGGATGCCCGCCGGATCGATTGCATCGGCGGAGTGGCGCGGCCGACCGCAAGGTGTGACGACGATCAGCACGCCCGTGGGGGGCGTCATCAAGACGCTCGGCGTCCGACAGGGGATGACGGTCGCGCAAGGACAGACACTGGCGGAGGTGAACGGCCTCGCCACCGTGTGGCTGAACGCGGCTGTCCCTGAGGCCCTCGCAGGAAACCTGCGGATCGGCACGCCCGTCATCGCCACGCTGGCGGCTTTCCCGGGCGAAAGCTTCAGGGGCCGCATCGCTGCGATCCTGCCCCAGGCCGAGGCAGCGAGCCGCACGCTCACAATCCGCGTCGAGCTCCCCAACCGTGCCGGCCGGTTGCGCCCCGGTATGTTCGCCAGCGTGGCGCTCGACCAGGGGAGCCGCGATGCACTCCTTGTTCCGAGTGAGGCCGTGATCCGGACCGGCCGGCGCACACTCGTCATGTTGGCAGGGCCGGGTGGACGCTTTCGACCCGCCGAGGTTCGCACTGGCGCAGAAGGCGGCGGCAAAACCGAGATAGTCGCCGGCCTGACCGAGGGTGAGAAGGTTGTCGCGTCGGGCCAGTTCCTGATCGACTCCGAAGCGAGCCTCGCTGGCCTCGATGCGCGTCCGATTGGTGTCGAAGCGTCACCCGCAACAAAGCCGGCCGTGAAACCCACCGCGTCGATCTACGAGACGGTCGGCAGCATCGAGGCGATCGATCGCAGTTCCGTCACCCTGTCCCATCAGCCCGTTCCGGCGATCGGCTGGCCGGCCATGACAATGACGTTCCGCGTCGCCGATCCCGCGTTGGTGCGTGGGTATCGCAAGGGTGAGCGGGTGCGGTTCGGCTTTGATCAACCCGCCGATGGTCCAACGCTGCGCCGCATGACGCGCGAGGCTGGGCGATGATTGCCGCGATCATCCGCTGGTCGGTCGCGAACCGCTTCCTCGTCGTCCTGGCGGCCATCGCGCTCGCCATGGCCGGGGTGTTCGCAATGCGTGCCACCCCCGTCGATGCGCTCCCCGACCTGTCCGACACGCAGGTCATCATCCGCACGAGCTGGCCGGGCCAAGCCCCGCAGATCGTCGAGAACCAGGTGACGTATCCGCTCACCACGACGATGCTGTCCGTGCCTGGCGCGAAAACCGTGCGCGGCTATTCGTTCTTCGGCGACAGCTACGTCTATGTCCTCTTCGAGGATGGGACCGACCTCTATTGGGCGCGCTCACGCGTGCTGGAGTATCTGAGCCAGGTGCAGGGACGGCTTCCCCAAGGCGCGCAGGCCGCGCTGGGTCCTGATGCGACGGGGGTCGGCTGGGTCTATGAATACACGCTGTTGGACCGCACCGGCCGCCGTGACCTGTCGCAGCTCCGATCCTTGCAGGACTGGTTCCTACGTTATGAACTGAAAACGCTGCCCGGCGTTGCGGAGGTGGCGAGCATCGGCGGAATGGTGAAGCAATATCAGGTGCTGCTCGACCCGACGCGGCTCGCCGCATTCGGTGTCACGCACACTCAGGCCGTCGATGCCATTCGCCGCGCCAATCAGGAGGCCGGCGGGTCCGTCCTCGAGCTGGGCGAAGCCGAATATATGGTGCGCGCGTCAGGTTACTTGCGCACCGTCGACGATTTCCGCGCGATCCCGCTCAAGGTCGCCGGTGCCGGCGTCCCCGTTACCTTGGGCGACGTCGCGTCGATCCAGATCGGCCCCGAGATGCGCCGCGGCATCGCCGAGCTGAACGGCGAAGGCGAGGTCGCGGGCGGAGTCGTCATCCTGCGTCAGGGCAAGAATGCACGGCAGACGATCGAAGCCGTCAAGGCCAAGCTCGCGGAACTGAAAGCGAGCCTTCCCCCCGGCGTCGAGATCGTCACCACCTATGACCGCTCGCAATTGATCGACCGCGCGGTGGAGAATTTGACGGGCAAGCTGATCGAGGAGTTCGTCGTCGTCGCGATCATCTGCGGGTTGTTTCTGTGGCATGTCCGGTCTGCGCTGGTCGCGATCGTCACCTTGCCTCTGGGGGTGCTCGCGGCCTTGCTCGTCATGCGTGTGCAGGGGGTGAACGCCAACATCATGTCTTTGGGCGGTATCGCCATCGCGATCGGCGCGATGGTCGATGCCGCGATCGTGATGATCGAGAACGCGCACAAGCGGATCGAGCGATGGGAACACGACCATCCGGGCGTGGCGCTGGCGGGCGAGGAACGCTGGCGCGTCATCACCGAGGCCGCGGCCGAGGTCGGGCCGGCGCTGTTCTTCAGCCTCGTCATCATCACGCTGTCGTTCGTGCCGGTGTTCACGCTCGAAGCGCAGGAGGGACGGCTGTTCGCCCCGCTCGCCTTCACCAAGAGCTATGCGATGGCGGCAGCGGCGATCCTGTCGGTAACGCTCGTGCCGGTCCTGATGGGATGGCTGATCCGGGGACGCATTCCGGCCGAGAACGACAACATTATCAACCGCGTGCTCACCCGTGCCTATCGCCCGGCGCTCGACCGCGTGTTGGCGCGGCCTTGGGCGGCGATCGGCATCGCCGCCCTGGTACTGGCGACGACGGCATGGCCGCTGACCCGATTGGGTGGCGAGTTCATCCCGACGATGGATGAGGGCGATCTGCTCTACATGCCGTCCGCGCTTCCCGGCCTTTCGGCCGCGAGCGCCTCGGCCCTGCTCCAGCGCACAGACCGGCTGATAAAAACCGTTCCCGAGGTCAAAACCGTGTTCGGCAAAGCCGGGCGCGCCGAGACCGCGACCGACCCGGCACCGCTCGAGATGTTCGAGACGACCATCCAATTCAAGCCGCGCGATCAATGGCGCGCGGGGATGACGCCGGCAAAGCTGGTGGAGGAGCTGGACCGCACAGTGCGCGTGCCCGGCCTCACGAACGTATGGGTGCCTCCGATCCGCAATCGGATCGATATGCTCGCGACCGGCATCAAGAGTCCCATCGGGGTGAAAGTGTCGGGGTCCAACCTCTCCGAGCTGGACCGCATCGCCGGCAGCATCGAACGTGTCGCCAGGACCGTGCCGGGCGTCAGCTCGGCATTGGCAGAACGGTTGACCGGAGGCCGCTATGTCGATGTCGATATCGATCGGGTGACCGCGGGGCGCTACGGTCTCAACATCGCCGATGTGCAGGAGATTGTGTCCGGCGCGATCGGCGGCGAGACGATCGGCCAGACGGTGGAGGGCCTTGCCCGCTACCCGATCAGCGTCCGCTACCCCCGCGAGCTGCGTGACAGTCTGGAGGGACTGCGAACGCTCCCAATCGTCACCGCATCGGGTCAGCAGATCACACTCGGCACCGTCGCATCCGTGTCGATCGCGGAAGGTCCACCGATGCTCAAGACGGAAAATGGTCGACTCTCGACATGGGTCTATGTCGACGTGCGCGGGCGCGACCTGGCCTCCACGGTCGCCGATCTGCGCCGTGCTGTTGGCAAAGATGTTCGGCTCAGCCCCGGCGTCTCGATCGCCTATTCCGGACAATTCGAGTATCTGCAGCGTGCCGAGGCTCGGTTGATGCTCGTCGTGCCGGCGACACTCGCGATCATCTTCCTTCTCCTCTACCTTACCTTCGGTCGCCTCGACGAGGCGGCGCTTATCATGGGCACACTGCCCTTCGCGCTGACCGGCGGCATCTGGACATTATGGCTGCTCGGCTATGCGCAATCGGTCGCCACAGGTGTCGGGTTCATCGCGCTCGCCGGCGTGTCGGCGGAGTTCGGCGTCGTCATGCTGATCTACCTGAAACACGCATTGGCCGAGCGCGGGCCGTCACCGTCGGGCGAGCAAGTATCGGAAGCGATCAGGGAGGGCGCGCTGTTGCGGGTACGTCCCAAGGCGATGACCGTCGCTGTCATCGTCGCCGGGCTGTTCCCCGTGCTGATCGGGCATGGCGCCGGATCGGAGGTGATGAGCCGGATCGCCGCGCCGATGATCGGTGGAATGCTGACCGCCCCTTTCCTCTCCATGTTCATCCTGCCAGCCGCCTACTTGCTCTTGCGGCGGCGAGCTTCAACCCGCCCCGAAAGGAAGATCTGATGAAAGCCACTTTCTCCATGCGCGCCGCATTCATGCTACTAGTCACGCCGATCGCAGCGAGCGCTCTTGCTCAAGGCAGCAGGCCGGCTGCATCGGCTGTAAAATCCGGCAGCGGATCGGGGACGATCACTGCCGTCGACGCGAAAGGTGGAACCGTAACCATCAAGCACGGCCCGATCCCGACGATCGGCTGGCCCGCAATGACGATGACCTTCCGGGCATCCCCCCCGACCCTGCTCAAGGGACTGCGGTCGGGGCAGCGGGTCGCATTCACCGCCAAGGCGAAGGGTATGACGGCAGAAGTTACGGCGATCAGCCCGCATTGACGACGCGTGCCGACCTTCGCGTCAGTGCGCCATCGCCAGCACGGGCGGCGCAGCGATCATCCACAGCGCCATCGCGACCATCATCAGGTTTTCGGTGAGCGAGATGAAGCCGAGCGGCACGTTGCTGTCCCCGCCCACGCACGCGCATTTCAGCTCACGCTTGTCGATGTAGACGGCCTTGAACACCGACACCGCGCCGATCGTACCGATAACGAGCGCGACGGGCACCGACAGCCAGGTCAACGCGCCGGCTGCCATCAGGACGCCCGCCGCTCCTTCCGCGTAGGGATAGACATAGGAATAGGGCACCCAGCGCTTCGCGAGCAGATCGTAGTTGAGGAACATGCTCGAGAAGCTCTCGACGTTCTGGAGCTTGAGCATCGCCAGAGCGCACATCGAGAACGCGATGAACCATTCACCCGCCCGCACCGTGAAGGGCGTGCCGAGTACCGCATAGCTGGCGGCGAGCGCCATCAGCGCCGTCATCGCGAACACGGCAATCACCGGGCGATAGGTGACGGCCTTGGGGTCGCGGACCATCTTGCCGAAGAAGCGGCGCAGATCGTCATAGCCGCCGACCCGCTCCCCGGCGATAAAGATCTGCGGGGTCGTCTTGACGCCGTGCTTCGCCTTGAAAGCGTCGGTTTCTTCCCGCGTCATCAGCCAATGGTCATCGACCGCATAGCCTTCCCGGCGCAGAAGATCCTTCGCCTTCAGCCCGAAAGGGCAGGTATGTTCCGGCATCACCATCCGGTAGATCGTCGCCTGTTTGGCGGGGGCGCTCGCCATGCCGCTTCTCCAATATCCTCGCCCCGCCTATATAGGGTCCGTACCATAGTACGGAGTCAAGGCATGACCGGCATGACGATCGCGGCGCTCGCGCGCGAGGGCGGCGTCGGCGTCGAAACGGTGCGCTACTATCAGCGTCGCGGTTTGCTGGACGAGCCAGACCGGCCGACCGGGGCTGGCGCCGGAGGCGGCATCCGGCGCTACGGCACCGATGACGCCCGCCGCCTTCGCTTCATCCGCTCGGCGCAGGCAGCCGGTTTCACGCTCGAGCAGATCGGTGAGCTTCTGGCGCTGGATGCGACCGACGATCGCGCGCGTGCGCGCCAGCTCGCCCATGAGCAGATGGCGGCGCTGGATGCGAAGATCGCCGAGCTTGAACAGGCGCGTGCTTCGCTGCGTCGGCTTGCCAGCGAGTGCGGCTCGGGATCGGCAGGGCCGTGCCCAATCCTGACAGCGTTCGATTCACCGACTGAGTGATCTTTGATTAGCTCCCAGGCGGTCAGCAGGAGATTTCGGATCAGGCAAATAGATCGCCGATCGCACGCATACGGAAGGCGTTGATCCACCGACGTCGGCGATGCTCGCTGGCGTCGTGGCGCATGTGGCACCGCTGGCAGAGTGCAGCGAGGTTGCGTGGTCGGTTATCGCTCGGATCATGGTTCAGATGCGCGCTAGCAAGAACCACGCGCGTGATCCGCACTTGTGAAGGTGGATCAATGCCGACGAAGCCAGGTTGCGCGCATAAGAGGGCGTCGGGCGGCGGCAGGCGGCGAACGCACCTGCCCTGCCCGTTGCGCCACCTGCTTATGTCCTCATCCCACCAAACACCATCGCCCAGATGCAGCACATGACGACCATGCGGGCGCTGACAATGTTCGCAGCGTCCTTTGGCGCGGCCAAACCGGATGAAGGCAGATAGTTCACGCCAGTCAATCGGGTAGAGCCAGCGATGTTCACGCGCGATTGGCATAACAATTCTATGATTCAGTATCGTGGAGAACGAAAGCAGAAAACAGCAGTGACTCAACTTATCCATTACGGCTAGGTCACTAAGCGATTAGCTGACTTGGCTACTCAAGGAATGGTGTCAAAACCGTTCGGTTGTGACACTGGTTAGGAAGCCGAGCGATCAGCTGCCAAGCATTTTTCCGTCAATCTCCTGACCATAATAGTCCCCTTTGGGGTGAAACTGCTTACGTGCGCTCTCGACAGTCCCGGTCTGCCGCGGATCGCGGGGTCGCTCGCGACTATCGACATAGGCGGCGACATCCCACGCCTGCTGATCCGTCAGCGTGTTGCCCTCACCATAAGGCATGTTGGCCTTGATGAACCCGGCAGCCGACGCCAGCCCGGTCATGCCCGCACCCCAATTGTAGGAGCGCGCTCCCCACAGCGGCGGGATAGTATAGCTGCCGTCCGGGTTCGCCTGCCCTTGGCCGTTCGCACCGTGGCATGATGCGCACTGGCCGGCGAACACAATCGCGCCGCGAACCGGATCGTGCCCGATCGGGGTTGTGGCGAGCTTTATGAACCCGCGACCGGGCAGCGGCTTGCCGGATGGCGCGCCGGTCGCGAGCCAGGCGAAATAGCTCTGGAGATCGCGGTAGATATCGTCGCCATAGGGCGGCGGGGCGCCGGCTTTCGAGGCGGGCGCGTTCATCGAGTAGAGGAAGCAGTCGCGGATGCGATCCTCCATCGTGTTCACCCGGCCGTTCTTCGCGCGATAAGCTGGGTAGCTGACCCAGGCCGCCCACATCGGGGACGCATCGGCCTTCCGCCCGGCATCGAGGTGACAGTTGCTGCACGTCAGGCCGTTGCCGACGTACTGGCCGGCATGAGCCGCGCTCGCGGTGAAGATCAGTCGACCGCGCCGGATCGCGTCGCCGTCCGGCCCGGCGGGGATGGTGCTTTCCGCCGGTGGCGAAAAGGCGGCGTCCGCTGCTACCTCGACGGGTGCCTGCACGGGCGCGTCAGACTGCCCTACCTTGTAGGTGACGACGAGGACGAGCAGCGCGGCGGTAATGGCGAAGATGATACGCTGGGCATCGCCATCATCACCGGGCGTTGGCGGCGTTGGTTCGGTCATTTGCCCGCGCCGAAGTGGTTGAGCGGCACCTTGAGGAACGCTGTGCCGCACGCCTCCGGCTCCGGCAGGCGACCGCCGCGGATGTTCACCTGGAGCGCGGCAAGCATCAGGTCCGGCAGCGGCAGGGTTGCGTCGCGCTTCTCGCGGGTGGCGACGAACTCGGCCTCACCGATGCCGTTGTGCACATGGATGTTGTCACGACGCTGGTCCGCCACGGTCGATCGTCCAAAGACTTCGCGCCCGTCCTTGCCGTAGTCGTGGCCGACATAGGTCGCGGTGCTGGGCGGCAGTTCGAGGATCGCCCGGATCGAGCGCCACAGCGCGCGCGCGTTGCCGCCTGGAAAGTCAGCCCGACTGGTGCCGCTGTCGGGCACCATCAGCGTGTCGTGGACGAACGCCGCGTCGCCGACGACGTAGGTGATCGAGGCGAGCGTGTGGCCGGGCGACAGCATGACGTGCGCGTCGAGCGAGCCGATCCTGAACTGCTCGCCATCGGCGAACAGGCGATCCCACTGGCTACCATCGACGGGCAGGTCAGGCAGGCAGTAGATGTCCTGCCAGAGCTTCTGCACCTCCACGACCTTGGTGCCGATCGCGGTTTTGCCCCCTGTCTTTTCCGCGAGATACGGCGCGGCCGAGAAGTGATCGGCATGGGGATGGGTATCGAGCACCCATTCCACAGTAAGTCCCTTGGCGCGGACATATTCGAGGATCATATCGGCATTGTCGGTTGCGGTCGCACCGGCACGGGGATCGAAGTCGAGGACCGGATCGATAATCGCGGCGGTCTTCGTGGCTTCGTCGACCACGACATACTGGAAGCTGCCGGTGCGCTCGTCATGGAGCGACGCAACCGTCATGCCCTTGTGATTATACTCGATCATGTTTCGTATCCTCTCGCATCGTCAGCTTTCTTCCCGCGCACGCGCGAACAGCCGTTGGAAATCGCTGGCGTCGATCGCGCCCATCACCAGCATGGGACCGGCAAGATAACCCGGGGTGCCCGCCAGTCCGATCGAATAGGCTTCCTGTCCGTTCGCCCGCAGGCGGGCTGCGACAGCGTCCGCGTGGGCGGCAAGCCAGGTCATCGCGCGCAGCCAATCGCCGCCAGCGCGCATCACGACGTCCCGCAACACGTCGTCGTCGATCGTGCGGCTGTCCGTCATCAACGCACGATGGACGGTCGGGTAAACTCCCTGTTCGGCGCACGCGAGCGCCACGCTTGCGGCACGTTCGGATGGCGGACCGAAGATGGGCCAATCCTTGTAGATGACCCGCACCTTGCCGTCGCGTTGCACAGCCTCTTCCAGGGCGGAAAATCCATGACGGCAGGCCGGGCAACGATAGTCGGTGAACACGGCAAGCCGGAGCGTAGCATCGGCAGGTCCGTCCTCGGGCGAGCCGTTACCGGCAAGGATCAGGTCGGCGGTCGGCCCGACGTCGCGCCCGATCGGGGCGGTACGCCGTAGAACCTGCCCGACTGCCCAACCACCCACGACCACCGCGCCCAAGCCGGCAAGCTGTCTCCGATTGAGCGGCCCGGGCATGGTCAGCGCGCCGCTGGTTTTTTGCGCGCTTCCGCGACGAGACGACGCAACGTCGGGAGATCGACAGCACCGGCGACGACCTGCGAGCCGACGATCAGCGCTGGTGTTCCGTTGAAACCGATCGCCTGGGCGATGCTATCGGTGCGCGTAAGCAGCGCGTCGATTTCGGCGCCACGGTTCTTCAAATCGCGTTGCAGACGGGGCCAGTCGACCTTGGCTTTGGCAGCCGCTGCCTTGACGCCCGCGCTGTCGAGCCGCGCCGGCGAGGTCATCAGGGCCTCGTGAAAGGCGGCATGCCTGCCCTGCCATTGGCTCGCGACAGCCGCGCGTGACGCCTCACGCGAGGCAGGTCCGAAGATCGGCCAGTCCCGGTACACGACCCGTACCTTCGGGTCGGAGCGAAGCAGGGCGTTCAGCACCGGCTCCATGCGACGGCAATAGGGGCAGTTATAGTCGAAAAACTCGACAACCGTGACGTCGTAGGTCCTGCCGGCGCGCTTGGGAGCCACGGGATCGTCAACGACCGCCTTGCGCGACAGATCGGGCTGCTGGGCCATGAGAGGCGTGATCGGCGCGGCGAAGGCAAGCGCGGCCAGGAGGCCCCGAGACAACAGGTTGCGACGATTCATCGGTGTTTCCTTGCTAATTCGATTCCATCGGCGAGCGCAGCGCGTGACAATTCACCGAGCTGGAGCTGTACGATCGTGCCGTCGCCCGCAACGAAGGCCGTTGCGGGATACCCCGCCACCTTCAGGGCTTGAGAAAGGCCACGATCGGGGTCGAGCGCGACATGGCGCGCTCCGATATTTTCACGGCCGAGAAAACCGCTGACGATCGCTTGCGCCTCGCCCTGATCGGCAAGAAGGATCGGGACCTCGCCAGGGCGCGACGCAACCGCATCGAGCATCGGCAGCTCACGCCGACACGGACCGCACCATGTCGCCCACAGGTTGACCACGAAGGGCCTGCCACGGAAGCGATCGAGTGGAAGCGGCGCGCCGGACGGGGTTGTCAGGTTGAGATGATAGGGGAACGGGCCGTAGGTCACGGGAGGGATCAGCGCCTGAAGCGAGAACCAGAGGCCACCCGCAACAGCCAACGCTCCCCAGCCTGCCGCCAGCGCGCTTGAGCGGCCAAGCCGGATCGCCAGCATCGCCGCAGCGCCCAGAAGCCCTGCAACGGGGGAAAAGCCACCCTGCCACACGGCAAGGATGGACAGCGGAGCGCCGGTGTAGCTCGACCAATGCGCTGCGACGTAACCGATCCGTGCCGTGACCAGTCCAGCGACGATGGCGCTGGTGGAGACCGTCGATACGCGAGGGAAGCGGAACCGACCGGCCAGTGTCGTGAGGCCAAGGAACACGACGATGCACAGCACGGCAAGCCCGCGATCGACGGCCAGCATCAGCGGCCCGATGGCAATCGCACCCGCCATCAGAGAAACGCGGCCGCGCTTTTCCAGAGCATGTAGGCCGCCACCACGAAGATCAGGACGGCGAAGACCGTGGTGAGCGTGCCGCCCGTACCGAGGCGCTTCGCGATGCGCGTGCCGATCAAGCCGCCGACAACTCCACCGGCGATGAACACGAAAGCCAGCGGCCAGTCCACCAGACCCGAAAATGCGTAATTGGCGGCCGTCGTCAGCCCGAACGCGGTGACGGCGATCAATGACGTGCCGACGGCGTTCAGGATCGGCATGCCCGTCGATCCGATCAGGCCGGGGACGATCAGAAAGCCCCCGCCGATGCCGAAGAAGCCCGAGAACAGACCGGTGCTGAGGCCGTAGCCCAGCACCTTCGGCGCCTTTTCCCGGTTGCACTCCGCCCCCGGGTTGCCCGTGTCACCGCGCCCGCGCAGCATCAGGACGCCGACGACGACCATGACCAGTGCGAACAGGAACAGGAGCTTGCCGCCGTCGACGGCCTTGCCCGCGGTAGAGCCGAACAGGGCGCCGATGACGCCGGCGGTCGCATACATGCCGCCACAGCGCCATTTGACGTTATGCGCCCTTGCATGGCCGATCAGCCCCGTGGCGGCGTTAGCCGCGACGGCGAACGCGCTCGTGCCGATGGCGAGATGGGCGTCGGGCACGCGCACCAGATAGACCATGAGTGGGACGGCGAGGATCGAGCCGCCCCCGCCGACAAGCCCGAGGGTAAAGCCCACCAGGCTGCCGGATAACGCACCCAGCAGATACTGGATCGGTTCGAGGGTCATGCCGCTTTGCCGATCTTATGCGGAGCCGCCATCCATTCATGGCCTTTCAGCATGCCTTGCCAGTAAATCGGGGGCAGCATCCGCTCCTTCAGGAACCAGGCAGCGCGCGTCGGGCGCGTGCCGTTCAGCAGCCACGACGGAAAGCTGGGGAGCAGTTTTCCACCATAGCCGAACTCGGCGAGGACGATCTTGCCGCGCTCGACGGTGAGCGGGCACGACCCATAGCCGTCATAGTCGACAACAGGAGGCTTGCCTTCGAGTGCGGCGAGCGCGTTGACCGCCACCACGGGTGCCTGCTTGCGGGCTGCCGCAGCCGTCTTCGCATTGCTCGTCCCCGCAGCATCGCCCAAGGCAAAGACGTTGTCGTATCGCTTGTGGCGCAGCGTCGCCTCATCGACCTCGACGAAGCCGTTTGCCGCCGCGAGCGAACTTTTGGCAACGACGTCATGCGACACCTGCGGCGGCACGACGTGGAGCATGTCGAACCCGCGCTCGATCCGCTCGCTGACACCGTTCTGCTTGCGCTCGAAGGTGGCAATACGCCGATCGGCGTCGACCGCGACGAGGTTGGATTCGAGCTTGAGGTTGATCCTATACTTCTCGACATATTCCATCAGCGCAGGGACATAGGTCGCGACGCCGAACAGCGCCGCACCGGCGTTGTGAAATTCGACGTCGATCGCGGGGAGAACACCGCGTTCGCGCCAGATGTCGCAGGACAGGTACATCGCCTTTTGAGGCGCGCCGGCGCACTTGATCGGCATCGGCGGTTGCGAGAACAGCGCGCGTCCCCGCTGCAATTCCTGGACAAGCTGGTAGGTGTAGGGCGCCAGATCGTAGCGGTAGTTGGACGTGACCCCGTTGCGGCCCAACGCTTCGGTAAGCCCCGCGATCTTCTCCCACGCCAAACGCAGGCCGGGGGCGACGATCAGGACACGATAGGCGATCGTATCCCCGTCGCCCAGGGTGATCGCCTGACGCTCGGGGTCGATGGTGATCGCCGGCAGCCGGATCCATTCGACGCCCTTGGGCATGACATCGGCTTCGGCCTTGCGGGTCTGTTCGGGGGTGAAAACGCCTGCCCCGACTAACGTCCAACCGGGCTGGTAATAATGGTCCCGGGCCGCATCGACGACCGCGATCGACACCTTGGCGTTACGTTTCAGGATGCTGGCGGCGGTTGCGATGCCCGCAGCTCCGCCTCCGATGATGACGATGTCGTAGGTCATTTGCCGGTTCTTTCGGACCGGCGAGCGAGCGCCGGCTTCAGATCGGCCAGGTCGTACCCGGCTGCCTTGGCCTGACCGACGATCGTTTCGGGATCGGCATGACTCGCCTCCGCCAGCGCCCATAGGGTAGCCGCCCGCGTGCCGCTTCGGCAGAAGCCGAGCGTCGGTCCCGGCAGCGCAGTCAGCGCTTCCTTCATCCGGTCCGCATCGGCATCGGTCGCCTTGCCCGGCACGATCGGGACATGGGCGAACGCAAGGCCGTGTTCTTCGGCGATCCGGGCCATCTCGTGTGCGCTCGGCTGTCCCTGCTCCTCGCCATTTGGCCGGCTCGAAACGATCGAGCGAAACCCCGCCTGTGCGGCGGCAGCGACATCATCCCGGGTGAGCTGGGGAGCAGCCGAGAAGGACGGTGTGATCTTCTTGAAGGCCATGTAATGTCTCCTGTCCGGTCACGCCGAACGGCGTGGGATGAGTGCGAAGCGGTGGATGGCTGCGCCGAGCGCCATTGCAGCGGTGAAGAGCAGCGCGGGGGCAGGCTGGATCGCGAGCGCGGCGATGGCGGGGCCGGGGCACAGGCCGACAAGGCCCCAGCCTATGCCGAACAGGGCGGCACCGCCGAGGAGGCGCGCGTCGATCGGCGACGTGGCCGGCGTATGGAATTGCTCCGCGACGATCGGCGTAGAGCGTCCACGCACGATGAGCCAGGCTATCGCCATCGGCAGGATCGCTCCCGCCATGACGAATGCCAGGGTCGGGTCCCAGGCACCGGCGACGTCGAGAAACGCCCGTACCCGCGCAGGATCGATCATGCCGGACACGGCGAGGCCGGCGCCGAACAGCGTGCCGCTGACGAGCGAAAGAAGGCTCTGGCGCATCACGATACCACTCCCGCGAGACGCATGAGGGTCACGGTGGCGATGCCGGTCGCCATGAACGTGCCGGTCGCGACGATGGACCGCGGCGACAGGCGCGACAGGCCGCAGACGCCGTGACCGCTGGTGCACCCCGCGCCGAGCCGCGTCCCGATCCCGACGATCAGCCCGGCGACGGCGATCAGCCCGAGCGACGTCGGGAAGCGAGCTTCCACATTCACATTGGCTGCGGTCAGCGCCGCGCCCAGGGGCAGCCCCGCCGTGAAAAGCAAGGCCATCATCCAAGGCGCTCCCCCTTCAGAGAGAGCGAGGACACGCGCGAACATGCCGCTGACCCCGGCGATGCGGCCGTTGCCCAGCAACATGATCGCCGCAGCGAACCCGATCATCAGGCCGCCGATGAAGCCGGCAAGCGGCATGGCATGGGGAAATCCGGGCATCACAGCGTATCCAGTGGAATCTTGAGGTAGCGGGTGCCGTTGACTTCCGGCTCCGGCAGATGGCCGCCGCGCATATTGACCTGCACCGATGGCAGGATGAGCTTGGGCATCGACAAGGTGGCGTCCCGACTGGTGCGCATCGCGACGAAGTTGTCTTCGTCCACCCCCTCATGAACGTGGACGTTGCCGACGCGCTGCGCGCCCACGGTCGTCTCCCAGACATACCGGTCGCGCCCCGCAGCCTTGTAGTCGTGGCACAGGAACAGCCGCGTCTCGTCGGGCAACTGCATCAGTCGACGGATCGAGCGGAATAGCTGGCGCGCATCACCACCGGGGAAGTCTGCGCGTGCGGTGCCGTAGTCCGGCATGAACAGGGTATCGCCGGTGAAGACTGCGTCGCCGATGACATAGGCCATATCGGCGGGGGTGTGCCCCGGCACATGCAGCGCGATGGCCTCGATGTCGCCGATCGTAAAACGGTCGCCATCGTCGAACAGGTGGTCGAACTCGGAGCCGTCCCGTTCGAAGTCGGTGCCGGCGTTGAAAATCTTGCCGAAGACGTTCTGCACGCGAATGATGTCGCGGCCGATCGCGAGCTGACCGCCCAGCGCCTTTTGCAGATAGGGCGCCGCAGACAGGTGGTCGGCATGAGCATGGGTTTCGAGCAGCCAGTCGACCGAAAGGCCGTGCTCCCGCACATAAGCGATTACCGCATCCGCCGACGCCGTATTGGTGCGACCGGCCGCAGCGTCGAAGTTCAGGACACTGTCAACGATCGCCGCCTTTCGCGTGGCGGGGTCCCAGACGACGTAGGTCGCGGTGTTGGTCGGCTCGTCGAAGAACGAGTGAACGACCGGCGCTACCGCCGCCTTCGCACGTTCAATCTGCGCAACTGCCTCATTCAACGCCGATTCCACGATCGCCTCCAATTATTGATTTCATGGTTTATGTAGTTGTGTAATCCGCTTGCGTCAACGGGCTGCCCGTGCCATCTGAAAAGCATGGAAACGATGGATGCAGACGTACCGCGCTCGTTGCGCATCGGGGACGCGGCCCCGAATTTCACCGCCCGCACGACGCAGGGCGCGATGTCGCTCGATCAGTATCGTGGTCGTTGGGTCGTGTTCTTTTCGCACCCGGCTGATTTCACGCCGGTCTGCACCAGCGAGTTCGTGGCCCTGGCGAAGGCCGCACCGCAATTCGAGGAGCTCGACTGCGCCTTGCTCGGGCTGTCGGTTGACAGCCTGTATTCGCATGTCGCCTGGTTGCGCGCGATCAAGGATGTCTTCGGTGTAGAGGTGCCGTTCCCGGTCGTGGAAGACCCGTCGATGGCGGTGGGTTACGCCTATGGCATGCTTGACGAACAGGCCGGCGACGCCTCGGCCGTGCGCGCGACCTATTTCATCGATCCTGAGGGCATCATCCGTGCGCTCAACTGGTATCCGATGAACGTCGGGCGATCGGTCGACGAGATGCTCCGCACGGTGAGGGCATTGCAGCGATCGGCCGATGGGCAGGCCTATACGCCGGCCGACTGGCAGCCGGGTGACGACGTCCTGCTCCCGCCCGCCTTGCCGTGCAGCGCCGGTGCCGACTGGTTTCATCAGTTGAAGGCCGATCGATGACGGCGATCCATCAATCCCGCGCGATCGCCGATGCGGCGGTCGAAAAGCTGCGCGTGTTCGCTCAACCCCAGCGCCTCATGATCCTGTCCTATCTGCTGGGCGGTGAGCGGCAGGTTGCGGACATAGAGGCTGCGACCGGCGTGACCCAGCCGGCCCTCAGCCAGCAGCTTGCCGAGCTGCGCCGCGCCGAGCTGGTGAAGACGAGACGCGAGGCAAAGCAGGTCCATTACCGGCTCGCCGATGACGCAGCCGCAATGTGCGTGCGCACGCTCGAGGCGATATTCGGCGCCGATGATCTAGCCGTGCATGAGGCAGCGCCCGCTTCCCGACCGTCGCGAGCGCGCGGGGCGTCGGCTGCCACGCGGCCGCAAAATATAGGCGCAGCCGTATTTGCGAGGGTCGGATAATCATTCCGGTTTCGAAAGGACAAACCAGATGCGGCTTCCCGCTATCGCAGTTGCAGGATGCTTGGCCGTCATGAGCAGTGCCGGGTCAGCAGGCGTCACCGCGCAACAACCCGTGATTGCCGGCTATGGCAGGATCACGCCGGTAGAAGGCGCGGTTGAGCGGCCGGACCACTCGCTGCGATATCGTGTGCTGTTCAGTGTGACGAAGGCGGCGTCATCTCCCGACAAGGTCAATCCCTCGCTGGAGAAGGTCGCACGCTTCCTGAACCTGCTCGGGGCGGACGGCGTGCGGCCGGCACAGGGAGATGTGATCGTGATCGTCCACGGGCCGGCGACACCGATTATTGCCGATGATGAGGCATATGCGACGAAAACCGGTGCCACGACGAACCCCAATCTTGCCTTGATAGCGGCGCTAAGGCGGGCAGGCGTGTCCGTTCGAGTGTGCAGCCAGGCTTTAGTCGGGAATGGGATCGCTCCGGTCACGGTCGATAAGGCTATCGAAGTCGATGTCTCGGCTCTCACCACAATGGCGACATTGCAGATACGTGGTTGGGCGCTGATCCCTGACTGATCGTACCGAACTTCCTGTTTTATCATTCCAGTCCGTAACGCGGCCGGTGTCACAACCGTCTGGGCCTGTTGAAAAATGCCGGACATGCCGGGTTGCTCCTTCGTTTCACCCCTGCCGAAAGGAGCGTCGCTATGATGGGACCAGCCTGTCGCGGTAAGCGGGAAGGGGCGTCCCGCCGCACCATAGAAGCCATGTTGCCCGCAGACCACCTGCTGCGTCGCGTCGATCGATGTCTCGACATCGGCGAGTTGAGACAGGCACTGGCCGGTCACTACAGCGCAAGGGGACGGCCATCGATCGATCCCGAACTCCTCATCCGCATGGCCTTGGTCGGCCGCATTTACGCGATCACGTCCGAACGGCGCCTGTGTGAGGAGCTGCGCTACAATCTGGCCTATCGCTGGTTCTGCCGTCTCGCGCCGGGAGACAAGGTTCCGCACCACTCGACGTTCAGCAAGAACCGGCACGGTCGTTTCCGCGATGCCGACGTGTTCCGGATCCTGTTCGAAAGCACGGTCCGACGCTGCATCAGTGAAGGACTGATTGGCGGAAAAGACGCCGCGATCGATGCATCGTTCATAGCTGCGGATGCGAGCTGGCAGCGCAAGACCGTTCCTGGCTACCTGCCGTATGTCGCCAACGCGTCGCGCGCGGTTAGGGAGTGGGTGCACGACACAGGAGATGCCGTCTTTGAAATGGCGCGCTCGAAAAGCTGCCAAGGCGTCTCTCGAACGGACCCTGCCGCGGCTTGGTCGGCGCGAACGGTGCGTGGCCGGTTCGGCTACGCCCTGAATGCGCTGGTCGACACCCCGAGTGGCGTCGCTCTCGATGTGAAGGCGACACCGGCTCGGTTCGCGGAGGAAGTTGATGCGGGGCGCGTCATGCTCGAGCGATCGGCCGATCGCTTTGATTATCGTCCCAAGCGGGTTGCGGCCGACAAAGCCTATGGCAGCGCCAACTTCCTCGGCTTCGTAAGGGATCACGGCGCAATCCCGCACATTCCGGTAATCGACCGTACGCAACAGACCAAGGGCAAGCTGCCGCGAACGGCCTTCAGCTATGATCGTGACATTGACAGCTTTACCTGTCCGACCGGAAAGCCGCTCCGACATCATGCCTTCCATCTGCCCACCGGCGTACACCGTTATGCAGCCGATGCGCGTGACTGCGAGGCGTGCGTGCTTCGGAAGAAATGCACGACGGCGCGGCGTCGTACCCTGGTTCGGCTGGACGATGAGGACGTCCGCGATCTTGCCAGAGCCGAAGTGGAAACCGGGCTCTACAAGCGGTCTATGCGGTTGCGGCGCGGGGTTGAACGGTTCTTCGCTGACGCCAAGGGTAAGCATGGCATGAGGCGGCTTCACCTGCGCGGTATCCGCGGAGCGGAAGAAGAGTTCCTGATCGGCGCGGCGGTGATGAATCTGATGGTCCTGGCGCGACCCCAGCGGCTGACGGGCAAGCCGCGCCGGGGAGTATGCGTCCCCGCAGCGCTGACGCCGACTGCGATCTCGGCCCGGTCGATTGAACACGACGTGATCGCCTCGCCTGCTCGACGATATGCCTGATCGCTGAGGCGCGGCGTGATCTATCACGCGGCTTGCAGCCGTTCTTTGCGGTATGGCACACCGTCGAGCAGTGCCTGGCCCGGCGCCTTGGGCGTGCCGTCACCGTTCACGTACATATAGAGTGTCGTCGTCGTCATCCCGAGACGGCGCGCGACATCGGCTGCGATCGCGTTGCGATCGGACATGGCGGCCATCGCTATCGCCAGCGTTGCCTTGTCCATCTTGCGGGGTCGCCCTCCCATGCGCCCCCGCGCGCGTGCCGCGGCAAGGCCGGCCTGTGTGCGCTCGGCGATAAGCTCGCGCTCGAACTCGGCGAAGGCGGCAAAGATGCCGAAAGCCAGGCGGCCGTTGGCGGTGGTGGTGTCAATCTGCGCGCCGGCGCCAGTCAGTACCTTCAACCCGATGCCGCGCTCACGCAGCGCCTCGGCGGTGATGACCAAATGCCTCAGGTCACGTCCGAGGCGATCCAGTTTCCAGAGCACCAGTGTATTGCCGGGCTGCAACGCCTTGAGACAGGCAGTCAGGCCAGGACGCGCATCATGACGACCCGACGCGAGATCCTCATAAATGCGTGAGGCATCGACGCCGGCGGATAGCAGCGCGTCGCGCTGCGGTGACAGCGTCTGCGATCCGTCAGCCTTGGATACCCTCACATATCCGATGAGCATCATCACCCCGCCAGAAAAGATATCTAACACCCTGCAATGTGCCGGTGGTTTCCGCAACGGGTATTCCGACCGCTAGGAAGCTTCGATGAGGCAAAAACCGCTACCGCCAGAAAACCGGTCGTTTTTCTGGCGATCTGGCATAGATCGCTGTCCTATTACTCGCTCGTTTCGGGAAGCTGTTTCCGCAAGAGGCAGCCTTTCGAAGCTGCCGCATACAGGCATCGTAGCTCACCCATGCAGCAGGAACGAAGATGAATGATCGATAACGATTGTATTCAGCAACACTAAAACACGGATCAGACATTAGAATAACAGCGGATCGCCCGCGAGGACAACTCCGATGGACAAAAGGTTAATTTCTGCCGTTATCATTTCCAGCGTTGCTGTTGCGGGCTTTGCAGCGGCTCCAGCCTCGGCGCAGGACTATTATGGCCGTGACGGCTATCGCCAGCAATATCAGGGCGATGGGTACGACTATGACCAGGACGCGCGCTATCAGAACCAACTGCGGCAACGCCAAATCCAACGCTCCGAGCGGCAGCGCCGCGCACAGTATCAGTATGACCAGCGTTACGCACGCAATGGCTACGAGAGCTATCAGTACGATCAGGGCCCGTATTACGCCGATCGCGGTGCCTATGCCGAGCGCCGCACCTACTATCAGGGTCAGCGCTGCCGTTCGGGCACCACTGGTACGATCGTCGGAGCGATTGCGGGTGCATTGCTTGGTCGCGAGATCGGACGTGGTGGCCCCTATGACCAACCGAGCACGACCGGCTTGATCCTCGGCGCTGGCGGCGGTGCGCTGGCCGGCCGGGCCATCGAACGCAGTGGCAATGACTGCCGCTGACAGTCGTTAGAGAGGAAGGCATCATGTTCAGCATTCGCAAGCTCGCGATGGCAGCGAGCATCGCTACCGCTTCGACGATCGCACTCGCCGCGCCGGCGTCGGCACAGACCTTCGGCGGCTTCAGCCTCAGCTTCGGCTCGGGCGGGTATGGCGGCCAAGACTACGATTACGACGACGATTACTCGTCCAACGGATACTACGCCTACCGCTCGCCCCAGTATCAGCCCTATTACCAATACCAGCAGCGGGACTATCGCTGGCAGGAATGGCAGCGGCGCCAGCAGTTGCAGCGCTGGCGTGCCGAGCAGCAGCGGCGGCTCTACTGGGAGCGCGTTCGTCGCGAGCGGGAACAGTGGCGCTACGACGACGACTATTGAGGCCAGACGATCGTTCGCACCCGGCGTTCAAATAGCGTCGGGTGCGCGTCGCTTCTTCGTTTGTCTAGCGGGTTGCTCGTCCGACGTCTTCCGCGTCCCATTCGGTGAGGTAGACGAGAGGTGGCCAGCAGGTGGTTATACCGGTAGGCTGGCCGTGGTGTTCTTGCAAGCCGCCTTACCATAAGGGCCTAATCTTCGGCGGAGATAAAAAGCTGTGCGCTGGCTGACACTCAGCGGCGATATTGACCAGTACTTTACACCGGCTGAAAAATCAATGCTTGTTGATTCACTTATTCTTTAATTGGACCCAGTATGGAGGCGTGGCCAGCTCGATACTGGGTCTTGGCTTATTTCAACAATCAGACTTTAAAATATTATATCAAATGATTCAACATAATTTATGTAGAAATCGTGAGTAAACTCTCTTACGAGTAAGAATCTCGCCGGTTGAACCGAGTAGACATGTTTTTTCTGGTCAGTGATTATCGGCATGATTCTCTGCCAAATTATTTCTCACAATGTCAAAATCGGTCAGCGTTCATCACCTTTGTCCAAGCCGCGGCGAAGTCGTTGACAAACTGCTGTTGCGACCCACGGGTTGCGTAGACTTCGCTAACCGCTCGAAGCTCGCTGGTGTAACCGAACGACAGATCGACCGGAGTCGCATACCAGCGGATCTGGCCGCCGTTGCGATCCTTGCCGACAAACCGGGTGTTGGTGGCGTCCATCGGGGCCCACGCCGTGTTCATGTCGAGCAGGTTGACAAAGAAGTCGTTGGTAAGCAGGCCGGGTCGCGTGGTCAGGACACCGGCACTCGACCCGCCGGCATTGGCGTTGAGCGCGCGCATACCACCGATCAGCACCGTCATTTCACTCGTGGTCAGACCCAGGGTGCTCGCTTTGTCTACCATCGCTTCGGGTGCGGTCAGACGCTGGCCGGGCAGGTAGTAGTTGCGGAAGCCATCAGCCTTCGGCTCCAGATAGTTGAAACTTTTGACGTCGGTCTGTTCCTGGCTCGCGTCAGTGCGTCCGGCCATAAAGGGGATCTTTACGGGTGTGCCAGCGTCCGCTGCCGCCTTCTCCACCGCGACGGAGCCGCCCAGCACGATCAGATCGGCCAGCGAGACCGGCCGGTCGCGGTGGCGCCCGTTATACTGATCCCGGATCGCCTCGAGTTTCGGCAGCACGACGGCTAGCTCCTGCGGATCGTTGACTGCCCACGTCCGTTCCGGCGCGAGCGCCAACCGTCCGCCGTTCGCACCCCCGCGCCAATCTGTATTGCGGAAACTCGCCGCGGCGGCCCATGCGGTACGTACCAGCTGAGGGACAGTCAGTCCTGATGCCATGATCTGTCGACCAAGGTCTGCCACGTCGCTGGTAGATAGCGTCTTGGTCGGGGCTGCGGGGACGGGATCCTGCCAGATAAAATCCTGCGCCGGCACCTCGTTGCCCAGATAGCGAGATTTCGGGCCAAGGTCGCGGTGGGTCAGCTTGAACCACACGTCGCCAAACTCGCTTTTGAACTGATCGGGATGCGCGCGATAGCGCTCGATCGTCGCGAGCCACGCCGGGTCGAGCTTCAGCGACACGTCCGTCGTCATCATCATCGGCGCATGGCGCTTCGTCTTGTCGAACGCGTCGGGCACCAGATTCTGTGCGCGCTTGTCGTCGGGTTCCCACTGCGTGCCGCCGCCGGGGCTCTTGGTCTTCACCCAGTTATATTTCAGCAGGTTCTCGTTGTAATTGTTAGTGAAATGCGTCGGGTCCTGCGACCACGCGCCCTCCAACGGCGAAGTAATAGCGTCCTTGCCCACCCCGGTCGCGCAGGTGCTGTGCCAGCCAAGGCCCTGTGATGCCATATCGGCCGCAGCAGGTTCCTTGCCTTGGCACGTTTTCTGATCGTGCGCGCTGTGCGCCTTTCCGATGGTATGTCCGCCCGCGATCAGCAGTGCCGTCTCGCGGTCGTCCATTCCCATGTTCGAGAACGTCTGGCGAATATCGTCGATCGCATGAACCGGATCGTGATCCTTCATGTGACCCTCGGGATTGACGTAGATCAGCCCCTGCGTGCTGTTTGCAAGCGGCTCGATGAGCTTGCCGTCCTTGTCGTATCGCGCGACCGTGAGCATCTCGCGTTCCGGACCCCAGAACATCTCTTCCGCGGCCCAGTCGTCGCGTCGCCCGCCACCGAATCCGATGACCTTGAAGCCCATCTGCTCAAGAGCGACATTTCCGGTCAGAACGATGAGATCGCCCCAGGACAGCGCCCGGCCGTACTTCTGCTTGATCGGCCAGAGCAGCCGTCGCGCTTTGTCGAGATTGGCGTTATCGGGCCAGCTCGATAGCGGTTCGAACCGCTGCTGCGCACCATCCTCGCCACCACGTCCATCAGCCGCACGATAGGTGCCGGCATTATGCCACGTCATGCGAATGAAGAAGGGCGCGTAGGTGCCGTAGTCGGCCGGCCACCATGGTTGCGACGTCGTCAGCAGCTTGGCAATGTCGGCCTTGACGGCCGTCAGATCGAGTTTCGAGAATTCAGCGGCGTAATCAAAATTTTGATAGGGGTTGCTGCGCTGTTCGTTACGACGGAGAGCCGTGAGGTCGAGCCGATCCGGCCACCACTCCTGGTTGGTCTTTCCCGTGACCCGATCTTCAGCGGTCTTTGGCGTAGGCGCTAGAGGCTTGGCCATCGGCGTCGGCTTCGTCAACGGCAACTGGGCGAGCGCCGGGGTTCCGATGGCCAGCAGCGGCAAACCAATGGATGTCATTGTTTTGAAAAATTTCGGCATCGCCATACCCTTTCGCTTCGGATTTTTTCCCGGCCTAACCCGGAGGATATTGAGGTGAAAGAGTTTGGGGGCACCGAGATTCTAAAATCGGGTTTAGTTTTGAATGCTTATGAGGATGAATGGCTGACCTAATCGTCACTAGTGCAAATAGCTGTTTCCTACTATCCAAAGCGGCTACAGCCAACGTTAGGTAACTGGAAGATCTACGTTTTCGCGATTAGACCTCTGTGGGCGGCTGGGTGGACGTCGAGAGTCTGTCAGGGAGTGCCCCCTACAGCGCTTGCAAGAGCCTGGATGACGGTACGCCTTCGCACGCGGAGCAGCATTGTAATTCCATCGACCCAAAATTAGTCGTCTGTCGAACCCAACCCGATTGACGTTGCCTCGGTGTAGGCATGGGAGACCACTATGCGCGCCTTGGCTCTGGCCGGCTCGGTTTTGATCGCAGCCACCCCCGCGGCTGCCCAGACGACGAATTCGATTACGCTCGATGCCTTGGTCCAGGATGTCATCGCGAACAATCCCGAGCGGCAATTCTATCAGCGGCAGATCGAAACCGCCGGCGTCGAGCGGAACGCGGCCGGACGCTGGGCCGATCCGGAGGCTGTGGTCGAGTTCGGCCAGCGGCGTGCGCAGAACCTCGCCAACAATGCGGTAACCGGTGAGGGACGGACATATGCCGTGTCGGTGGTCCAGCCGATCGAGTTCGGCGGCCGGATCGCATTGCGGCGTGCGATTGCCGATCGTCAGGTTTCACTCGCCCGTATCGGTTTGCAGCAATTCGACGCAACACTCGCCGCACGCGCCCGATCGATCGGCTATGGATTGTTTGCGGCAGACGAGAAGGCTGCCGCCGCGCGTGAGGTGGCGGGGCGGATGCGCACGCTCGCCCGTGTCATCGTTTCACGTGATCCCGCCGGTCCCTCGCCGCAGCTCGAGGCGGCATCGTTGGTTGCCAGCGCGATCAGCGCAGAGCGGTCAGCGGCGATGGCCGATGCCGAAGCGAACTCATTCCTTTACGAACTGAATCAGCTACGCGGAGCGCCCTTCGCTGCGCGTATTCGCATCGTTCGTCCGGATATGTCGCTCCCGGCACTTCCCGCGGGCCCGCTTCTGGCCGCGAACGCCGCGCAGAATAACTTCGAACTGAAGTCGCTGCGCGCCCAGTTCGAGCAGCAGGGACTGCGTGTCGATCTGGCGAAGAAAGCGCGTATCCCGATCATCAGCGTTGGCCCCTACTTCGACCGTGCGCGATCGGACATTCGCGAAACGAATTATGGCGTCCGCTTGTCGACCACACTCCCCTTGTGGAATCGGCAGGCGGGCGACGTCGCAATCGAGCAGGGTAGACAAGCGCAGGCTAATGCAACGCTGATCAACGCCGAGCGGCGAATTCAGCGCGACGTATTTGATCAAGCTGCTCAATATGAAGCGAAACGTGAGGCGCTGACGAAATGGGACGGCGAGAGCCCCAAGCGCTTCGCGGAAGCCGCTGCCGACGCTGACCGGAATTATCGGCTCGGCGCGATCCCACTGACGACGTACACCCAGATGCAGCAAAGCTACATGGACGCCGTAAACGCAGTGCTCGACACCCGACGTGAAGCGTTGGAAGCGCTTCTGCAGTTGCGCGCCCTCAATGGCGGGACGCAGCTCGCGCGATGAACAGTTGGCTCCGCTACGTCACCCACCACCGGCTCGCGGTCGCCCTGGTCACCGCGTTGGTCGCGACGATCGGTCTATGGTCGTTTGCGAACCTGCAGATCGATGCCATTCCCGACATCACGGGGGTCCAGGTCCAGATCAATACGCAGGTGCCGGCACTGGCCCCGGAGGAGATCGAGCGGCTGGTCACGCAGCCGATCGAGCGTGCGATGGGGGGGCAGCCCGGTCTTGACCAGACGCGATCACTGACGAAGACGGGCCTCAGTCAGGTCACGCTTCTCTACAAGGACGGGACCGACCAGCTGAAAGCGCGCCAGCTCGTTACGGAACGCCTGACCGCCGTCCAAAATCAGCTGCCGCCTGGCAGTACACCGCAGCTGGCGCCCATCACGACCGGTCTCGGGGAAATCTATTATTACACGCTTGAATGGCGCCGTCCCCCACCAGGGATGGACCAGCAGCGCCAGCTTATGGAGCTGTACGAGGCTCAGGAATATACCGTCCGCCCCATGATGCGTGCCGTCCCCGGCGTCGCTGACGTCAACACGAATGGCGGGTTGGAGGAACAGTTCGTCGTCCAGCCGGATCCGGTGCGGTTGACGATGCACGGTGTTACGGCGGGGGAGCTCGCGGCCGCTGTTTCAAAGAACGTCGAGAACGCTGGCGGCGGGATCATTCGCCGCGGTGCGGAACGTTTCACGGTTCGGACCGATGCGCGGGTGATGAACGCGACGCAGATTGGCGCCATCCCCGTGAAGTTTGCAGCCGGCGTACTTCCAATACAGGTACGCGACCTTGCCGATGTCGTGATTTCATCGGCCCCACGTCAGGGCGCGGCGACGCAAAACGGCCGCGAAACCGTCCTTGGCACAATCATGATGCTGGTCGGGCAGAACAGTCGCGAAACTGCTGTCGCCGTCGAACAGGCACTGCCCGGCATCCAGGCCGCGATTCCCAAGGGTATGGTGATCGATCGTCAATACAGCCGTGCCGACCTGGTCGAACGCACGATTTCTACTGTCGAGCACAATCTGGGTGAAGGTGCCCTTCTCGTTGCCGTTGTCCTGCTCCTGGTGTTGGGCAATTGGCGCGCGGCATTGATCGTGGCACTCGTCATTCCGCTCGCCTTCCTCGTCACCGTAACGGGTATGCGGACGATCGGCGTCTCAGGAAATCTGATGAGCCTCGGTGCGCTCGACTTCGGCCTGATCGTCGACGGGGCGATCGTGGTGGTCGAGAACAGCTTGCGCCTTCTCGCCGTTCGCCGGCGTGAAAAGGGTGAGGACCTTACCAGCGAAGAGCGTCGGGAGACGGTCGCACATGCTGCGCGCATGGTTGCCCGCCCGACGTTCTTCGGCATCGCCATCATCGCGCTGGTTTACGTCCCGGTGCTCAGCCTCGGTGGCGTCGAGGGCAAGCTGTTCCAGCCGATGGCTCAAGCGGTGATGCTGGCGATCGTTGCGGGGCTCGCCTGGACCTTCACGATTGTCCCGGCGCTATCGGCCTGGCTCCTGCGCGCGCCGGCAGGCAGCGATGATACGGAGCATCACAAGGGCTTCGTTGGCGTCGCCGAACGTGCCTACACGCCGGTTTTGGAACGCGCGCTCGGCCATCCCGCCCTGCTCGCCATCGGCGCGCTTGCGCTGCTCGCGGCGACCTTTCTCGTCTTCAAGACATTGGGCTCCCAATTCACTCCCAGGCTCGACGAGGGCGCGATCACGGCGATGGTGTACCGACCGGTCGGCATGTCGCTCGAACAGAGCCTGGCGATCGAGAAGCAGACCGAGATCGCTATCCGTCGCGCATATCCCCAGGTCACGCGTACCTTCTCGCGGATCGGCACCAGTGAGGTCGCGACCGATCCGATGCCGCCCGACCAGAACGACCTCTACATCTTCTACGGCCCGATGAAGGACTGGCCGACCGGCGACGGCATGCCCACAACGAAGCAGGAGCTTGTCGCCGGCATCCAGAAGGTGGCTCAGCAAGTCTACAAAGGCCAACACTTCGAGTTCGCCCAACCGATCGAGATGCGCTTCAACGAGATGCTGGAGGGCGTTCGAGCCGATGTGTCGGTCAAGGTCTTTGGCGACGATTACGACACGTTGGAAAAGGCAGCGACAAAGGCCAAGGCGATTCTTGAGAAGCTGCCTGGCACGGCAGGCGTCGCATTCGAAACGGCTGGCCGCCCGAAGAGCATCGTCGTTCAACTCGATCACGCAGCACTGTTGCGCCTCGGCCTTGGCACCCAGGCCGTAAACGAGGCGATACGGGACGCGCTGGCCGGAGCGGAAGTCGGCTTCATCCCTCATGGTCCTGCCCGCCACATGATCGTCATCCGTATGCCCGAGAGCCTGCGCGCTGATCCCTCGGCGATCCTGGCCTTGCCCTTGCGCGTCGGCGATTATGGGATGGTCCCCCTGTCTCGCGTTGCGCGCCTTCAGGAAACAAGGATCGTCGAGCCCATCCTCCACGACGACGCCAATCGTCGTGCCGCGTTGATGGTCAACCTGTCGACCAGCGATCTCGAAGGCTATGTCCAGAAGGCAAAGGCTGCGATTGACGGGCAGGTGAAGCTGCCTCCCGGTTACCGGATTGAGTTCGGCGGCCAGTATCATCAGTTGGAAGCAGCGCAGAAGCGTCTGTCGATTGTCGTCCCCGCCGCACTGATCCTGATCTTCGCGTTGGTCTACGCAGCGCTTGGCAGCGTCCGGGAGGCGGCAATTGTCTATACAGGAATACCGTTTGCGGTGACGGGCGGCGTGCTGGCCTTATGGCTTCGTGGCATGCCGTTCTCGATTACCGCTGCGATCGGTTTCATTGCGCTGTCGGGTATCGCAATGCTTAACGGCCTCGTCCTGATTGACCATATCAACAGCTTGCGTGATGGCCGGGAGGGCGATCCGCTACCTGTCGAGGACGCTGTTCGGCAGGGTGCGCACGACCGCTTGCGTCCCGTGCTGTCGACAGCACTCGTTGCCTCTGTCGGCTTCATTCCGATGGCAATAGCGACAGGGGCAGGTGCAGAAGTGCAGCGTCCGCTCGCTACCGTAGTCATCGGCGGCATCATCACTTCGACGATCCTGACGCTGCTGCTGCTCCCGAGCCTGTACGCCTGGATCGAGCATCACTCGACGAAGGCGGCTACCCCAGGTAAGCGTCCGGTGACGGCGTCACCTCAAACGGGCCGGTAGTTCCACGGCAGCAGTTCAGCGACCCGGCGGGCCGGATGGTCTGCGATGCGTCTGATGGTGTCGGCCAGCCAGGCCTCGGGGTCGACGCCGTTGAGCCTGGCGGTTTCCACCAGGCTGTAGATGCTGGCGGCGCGGTGCCCGCCCTGGTCGGAGCCCGCGAATAGCCAGTTTTTGCGCCCGACGGCGATACCGCGCAGCGAGCGCTCGGCGGCATTGTTGTCGATCTCCAGGCGACCATCGTCGGCATAGCGGGTCAGCGCCTGCCAGCGGGCGAGCGCATAGCGGATGGCGACCGCAAGGTCGGAGCGCCGGGACAGCTTCGGTCCGGTCGCGTCGAGCCACTGGCGGAAGGCATCGAGCAGCGGTCCGGCCCTGGCCTGGCGCGCGTGCCGTCGCTCGTCAGGGAGCCGGCCACGCACATCCCGTTCGACGGCATAGAGGCCGGCGATATGGTCCAGTGCCTCGCGGGCCGTGGGGGAGCCGGTTGCGGCATGGACGTCGAAGAACTTGCGCCTGACATGCGCCCAGCAGGCCACCTCTGCGATGCGGTCGCCATAGAGGCGGTCGAACCCGGCATAGCCATCGGCGTGCAGATCGCCCCGGAACCGGGCAAGATGTCCGGCGGGTCGTTCGCCCTTGCGGTCGGGCGCGTAGTGGAACAGCACGGCGGGCGGAGCCTCGCCGCCAGCCCCGCGCTCGTCGCGTACATAGGTCCACAGCCTGCCCGTCCTGGTGCGACCGGCACCAGGGGCCAGTACCGGCACCGGCGTGTCGTCGGCATGGAGGGTCGCGCCGCCCATGACGTGGCGCTCGAGCGCGTCGACCAAGGGGCCGAGGAGCGCGGCCGAGCGCCCGACCCAGTCGGCGAGCGTGGAGCGGGCAAGGTCGACGCCCTGGCGAGCATAGATGCCCGACTGGCGGTAGAGCGGCAGATGGTTGGCGTATTTGGACACCAGCACATGGGCGAGCAGCCCCGCACCGGGTCGACCGCGCTCGATGGGCATGGACGGCAACGGCGCCTGCACTATGCGCTCGCATGACCGGCAGCTGAGCCGCGGCCGGACGTGGCGCACGACCCGGAACGAGGCGGGCACATAGTCGAGCTGTTCCGTAACGTCCTCGCCCATGCGCCGCATGGCACCACCGCAGTCGGGGCAGACGCACGGTGCCTCATGCACGACCTCGGTGCGGGGCAGATGATCGGGCAGCGGCTGTCGATACGGCCTGGCGGTCTCCCGTGTCCGGGTGACCACCGGCATCGCCGCAGTGGCGGCTTCCGCCTCGCGCTCTTCCAGCCCGAGTTCCAGCTGGTCAGCCTGGTGCGTCAGCTTCTCCGACGAACGGCCGAAGGCCATGCGCCGCAGCCGCGCGACCTGCATCCGCAACTGCTCCAGCTCGGCGCCGGCAGCAATGAGCATGGCCTTCAGAAGGGCGATATCGTCGGGCAGCGAGGCGGCATCGGGCGACACGCCCGCTTATACCAGAACCCCCGTGCCGATACACGCGAAAGCCGCAGGAAACCGTACTTTTTACCAGGCCAAGGTCGGCTGCGAGGACCGGATCGGATGCCGCCAGTCCACCCCTTCGAGCAGCATCGACAGCTGCGCCGGGGTCAGCACCGCGACGCCGTCCGCGGTCGCCGGCCAGGTGAACCGGCCCCGCTCCAGACGCTTGGCATGGAGCACGAGACCCTGACCATCCCACCACAGCAGCTTGACCAGATCGCCACGCTTGCCCCGGAAGGCGTACACCGCACCGCCAAACGGATCCTGGCGCAGCCGCTGCTGTACCAGCGCGGCCAGCCCGTCGAAGCCCTTGCGCATGTCCGTGACCCCGGCCGCCAGATACACCCGGACACCGCCCGGCGGCCCGATCAAGCAAACCCCGCCAGCACGGTCTTGAGCACCCGCGCGTCGATGGGAGGTGCCAGGCGGATGCGTTGCCCGGCCGGGCCGACCACTTCCACCACACCCGGTCCGAGCGGCTCCGAATGCGGCACCATGGGCGCGCCCGCCACCTCGACCGGAATGAATGCCGGCCCCGGCAACGGCAATGCTTCGCTCGCCACCCCGTCGCGCAGCAGCGTGCGTCGCCAGCGATACACCAGCGACGTGCACACCCGGTGTCGCCGCGCCACCTCCAGCACGCTGGCACCCGGCATCATCGCCTCCGACACGATCCGCGCCTTGTCATCTTCGCTGAACCGCCGGCGCGGTTCAGGCCCAACCATCTCGATAATTCGCGTCGCCATGATGCCGCACCGGTGTCTGCCACAGTGCCGAACCTGTGGCTTGCGCATCACCTCGTCAGCAAGGTGGAGAAGACCGGACGCTTACTACCCCAGCATCTGAGTGATCGATCTGTGGTCGGTTCCGGGCGCTTCCACCTTACACCCTGTGGAGGCGCTCGGTCACGGCGAATGACGTAGGTGGCGATGAATTCAAATACTGGCCAGTTTTAGACCACGGTGCCGGTAAGAGCGCCGATCAGCGCTGTCATCCCCATGGCGAGGGCACCGAGCAAGACCACCCGGAGCATGGCTCGGCCAGCAGGGGCGCCTCCTGCCCTGGCACCGAGCGCGCCCAGCAGGGCGAGCAATACGAGCGCTGTTACCGGCACTACATAAAGGACGGCGCCATGCGGTGCTAGGGCTGCAAGCACCGGCAGGATGGCCCCTGCGGCGAACGCCAGTGCAGACGACACCGCTGCCTGCAGGGGCAGTGATTCGCCGTCATCGGCCAGGCCAAGCTCGTCACGGCGATGTGCTCCAAGCGCATCATGCGCCATCATCTGCTCCGCAACCCGATGAGCGAGGAGTGGTTCGACCCCCCGGCTCTCATAGATCGCCGCCAATTCCCGTGTTTCAGCCGCAGGTGACCGCTTCAGCTCAGCGGCTTCCCGTGCCAGATCGGCCTTTTCTGTATCCGCCTGTGAGCTCACCGAAACATATTCGCCGGCGGCCATTGCTAGAGCACCTCCGACCAGGGCCGCCACACCGGCGATAAGAACAGTGCTCGCAGAAGCACCGGGGGCTGCTGCGACACCGACAATGAGACTGGATACCGATATGATGCCGTCATTAGCGCCAAGTACCGCGGCGCGAAGCCAGCCGGTGCGGTGGACCAGATGATGTTCACCCGGAGCATGGTCGATGGCGTCGGTCGTCATTGGCTTTCCTAAAGTATCCTGGACCAAGTAGGCTGCCGGTTGGGCGGGAATTAGTTTGTATATGGCTCCGCCCGGCGGTTCATGGGTGGTATCGCTACGCTGGATGCGTTGCGACACGAACCTGACGAACACCTGACAAGGCAATGCCGCATATGATTTAGGAATCAGGCCTTGAGCTGAACTCGAAACAGAGCGCCACCACCTGCTGCGTTTTCAACGCTGACCGTTCCATTATGCGCTTCGGTCAACCGCTGCACAATGCCAAGGCCGAGGCCCGCTCCGTTAGAGCTGCGGCGATCCTTGCGCCAGAAGCGGTCGAAAACGTGAAGAAGGTCGACCTCCGCAATCCCCGGCCCGTAATCACGGACCGCCAGCTGTGGACCCGGTCCCGCGGTTACGTCGATGGGCGTCACGCCAGGCGCGTGTGACAGCGCGTTGTCGATCAGGTTGCGATAGATGCGGAAAATCGCTTCGGGATGTCCGATCGCCTGCGTGTCGCCTAAGCTCTCGAAACGTAGATCGCGCTGCGCGGCAAACACCTTTGGCGCCATCGCGGCCACGACGTCTCGGCCGATGTCGGCGAGGTCGATGGCAAGGTGGCCATCGACGGCCAGCGCGTCGGCCTGGGCAAGATCGAGCATCTGTTCGACAAGACGGGTCAAGTGCCGAGCATCCGCGTGCAGTTCGTCCCGCTGCTTGCCTGCGGGGAGCTGGTCGAGCGACAGCTGCATGATCGACAGCGGCGTGCGCAACTCGTGCGCGGCATTGGCAGTGAACTCCCGCAGGGTCGCCATCGCTGCATCGAGCCGGCCAAGCGCCCGGTTGACGGCACTGACGAGCGTATTGACCTCGCGCGGCTCACTCGGCTCTGAAAGGCGAAGCAGAGTGTTGTCGGGTTCCAGCGCATCCACTTCACGCTCGGCATGGCGAAGCGGCTGGAGTACTCGCCGAACGGCGAAGACGTTGAACAGTAGCAGCAACAGCGACAACGGGATCAGCGGTAGCAAAACGTGCTGAATGATCTCGTTCACGATCACCGGCACATAGGGACGGATGCCGTCGCCCTCGAACTGCATCGCCAGCCATCGCCGCTCGTTGCCACGATCGATCGCGCGGACGCCCGATATCCGATAGCCGTGAGGAGTCTGTTCGCGCCGCGTCCAGTCGACCAGGGTCGACGCACCGTCGATCCCGGCCTGACCCACCCGCCGGAGTTCGGGCGATCCCGGTTCGACATAGCGCGCGGACCAGGATTCGGCCCCCGGCGGCCCCGCCAGCAGATCCGGCGATAGAACCCCACCTGCCGGAGCCTTTGCGGCTTCGAGCGTCAGCAGTTCCTGCGCGAGAGATTCGGGCTGCCGACTGTAGGTGAAGACGACGATCCCGACGTCGAGCGCCGCGAATAGCAGCGTGAACGCCGCCAGACGCGCTGCGATCTGTCGGAACAGGGTCGGGGGCCGTCGCCTTGGCCGGACGGTGCCCGACCTACTCACCGGATACGCTCGGCGCAAAAAGTGCATAGCCGACGCCGTGCACGGTGCGGACCTGCACGTCCGCCCCGGCGGCGGTCAGTCGCTTGCGCAGCCGCGATACCGCTGCTTCCAGCGCATTGGGCGTTACCTCCGCATCCATCGCATATAGCGTATTCTCGAGTGCCGGCTTGGCGACGACGTGTCCGGCGCGGCGGAGCAGAACCTCAAGCAGGTTAATTTCACGCGGCGTCGCCTCGATCGCCGCGCCGCCCACCTCGGCCGACCGTGAGGCACAATCGAGTACGACGTTGCCCGCGGCGAGCTGAGTGCCGAGCGACGCCCCGGGCCGTCGCAGCAGGGCACGGCACCGTGCAGCGAGTTCGGGAATCTGGAACGGTTTCACCAGATAGTCGTCAGCGCCCGCGTCCAGTCCGGTCACGCGGTCGTCGAGGCCACCTCGCGCCGTTAGGACAAGGATCGGCGTCGCATTCTTGTCCCGACGGGAGCGGCGGACGATGTCCAGGCCGTCTCCGTCGGGCAGGCCAAGGTCGACCAGTAGCAGGTCATATGTCGCCACCTTCATCGCCAGCTCGGCGTCCTCGACGGTCTCGACCCAATCGACCGCGAAACCCTGCGGGATCAGACCGTCGCGAACCAGGCTACCGAGCCGGACGTTGTCTTCAATCAGCAGCAGGCGCATGGTCGATGTCGGTCCCCGTTGGTGCACGTTTGTAGCCAGTGACCATCGCCAGCGGCAGGTTTTCCCGGTGCCGTACGCTCTCGACGATCGCACCGATGACATGCAGGGCTACCGCGCCGATCAGAACATTGGCGGCAGTTTCGTGCAACGTCTCGACCCAGCCCACACCCCAGAATTGGTCGAGCCCCATCATCCATCCGCTGGTCCCCACCGTCGCCAGCAGGACAAGGAGGACGACGATCATCGCGCCCCCGGCCGGGTTGTGACCGATGTAGCGCGGCTCGCGCCGGGCAGCCATCGCGCGGAAATAGCGCAGCAGCCCGACTGGGCTGGGCACGAAGCTGGCGAACCGTGCGTGACGCCGGCCGATGATGCCCCAGATCAGCCGGACCGCCAGCGCCGTGACGACGACGTAGCCGACATAGATATGCGGCGTCTCCTCGTGCCGAAGGAACGTCAGGTTGGCGATGACACCTCCTGCCACGGTCCAGTGAAAGATGCGGACGATCGGGTCCCAGACCTTGACCCTGCCGCGGTTGCGAACAGGGTCTCGGGAAGGAGCCGCTGGAGCGACGTGGTTCATCGTCAGTCGACGTTGTTCTGAACGATCGCGCCGTTCACCGGGTTGAAATAGACCTCGGCGCGCTTGCCGTCCTTGGTGTGGGCGTAGATCTCGTAGCAGCTGCCCGACACCTGAAAGACCTTGACGTCGCGATAGCCCATCTTCGCGACGCGGCTTTTCATCTGTGCCGGCGTCATCCATTTGGCCTGTGGTGCCTTCGTGCAGACGGGTGCCGCCATCGCCATCGGCGCGGCTGCAATGGCGGCGAGAAAGCCTGCGACCTTCAGGGGGGCGAATCGGATCATCGAACGAGCTCCTGTCAGAGGCGGGATAGCCTCGATGACCGGAAGATCGCAGCAGCGCCTGACCGAATCCTGACAGCGCGGCGAGTATTTCCCACGTCTCGAAAAATGCGCTGGCCATCGGCCTGTCAGGTCGTCGTCAGGACCGGGTTCGATAGCGGGGCAGCCGCATTTCCGGCGGCAATGGAGTATCGACCATGATGAAGTCCTTGATCGTCGCTGCCGCCGGTGCCGCGACCATTTTCGCCGTCAGCGTGACCGCCGCGCCGTCGGAGCCGACCCGCCCGCTCGCCGCCAGCACGCGGGCGAACCTCGAGGCCGCGATGCATGGGGAGGCCTATGCCAACCTGAAGTATCTGCGGTACGCCGACCAGGCGCAGGCGGCGGGAAAACCCGAACTCGCCAAGCTCTTCCGCGCGTCAGCCAACGTCGAAGCCAACGAGCACTTCGATCGTGAAGCGCAAGCGCTGCGGCTCGGCAGCACCAACAATGTGAATCTCGAGGACGCCATGAAGGGTGAGCACTACGAGAATGTCACGATGTACGTGAATTTCGCCAAAGAGGCGGAGGCGGCCGGCGACACCAAGGTGGCGCAGATGTTCCGCCAGATCGCGGTCGACGAAGGCACACATTACGCGGCTTACAAGGCTGCCCTGGCAAAGCTCCCCCGTCGCTGAGCCAGCTGCAGTCGCCGGCCCGTCCATGCCCCTCGGCGGGCCGGCGCATCAAGTCGGGATCGTTAGATAGTATACTAGCACCCGCCCACCGAATAGAACTTGAGAGCGCATCCACTCTCTCAATCGCGTGGCATCAGTTCGAACGGGATATTTTCAACAGCCACGTCCAGTTGTGACACCGGCGGGACACCCCAGCATTTCCGCCGTTTTACAGGTGGCGGAATGCCTTGTCAGAATGGGAGTTTGGAAACGATTATGCGCAGATATCCTGCGGTGGCACCCAGGGTCTCGCTCCGTAGCTCCGCGCGTTGACCGATGCGCGGTGCGGTTCGGTCTAACACGACCCGCAGGTGAAACATGGATAGTACTCAGCTGGTCCTCTGCGGCTGAGCTGCCCTCGAGCGGTGGAGCGCGGTCACGCGCTTGACATGGGCGATGCTGCACCCGGCGAGCTCTGCCGTCTTCGCGATGCTCATGCCCGCCTCCCGCAGACCTACGATGCGCCGGTGGTGGGCGAGGTCCGGCTTGCGGCCGGTGTACCGCCCCGCCCGCTTGGCGATCTCGATCCCCTCGCGTTGCCGCTCGCGCCGGGTCTCGTAGTCGTCCCGCGCCGTCTGCAGCGCGACCCTCAGCAGCATGTCCTGCACCGCCTCCAGCACGATGCGAGCCACACCGGCACTGTCAGCTACTAGGTCCGACAGGTCGACGATGCCCGGCACCGCCAGCCGCGCCCCCCTGCCCCGGATTGTATCCACCAACAGTTCCGCTTCCTGCAGAGGCAGGCGGCTGATGCGGTCGATCTTCTCGGCCACTACCACCTCGCCCGGCTGCAGGTCCGCCACCATCCGCAGCAGCTCGGGTCGGTCGGGCCGCGCGCCCGACGCCTTCTCCCGGTACACCGCCGCGACGTAAAAGCCGGCCGCCCGCGCGCCGGCCACGATGCTCTCCTGACGCGTCAGGTCCTGCTCGTCCGTGCTCACCCGCAGGTACACCCGCGCCGCTCTAACCTCACTACCTGCCACCTGCTCGTCACTCCTGCCCGGCGTTCTTGTGTATACTCAAATAAGCGACCGGCTAAATGGAACCCGACAAGCTCATCGGAGCCGAGAACGAAGTGTAATCTGGTGATTATTCGAGCCTGAACGGCATGACCGCCGGTTCAGGATAAGGATCATCGCTTTCGCTTTGTCGAACATCGGCTTGGGGCCGCGTTCAAGCTCCAAGAAATGGCAGGGTTGCAGCCGCGCACAGCGGGCAACAGACAAGCGTGTACAGCATGAAGCGCCGCCACCCGCACGCAGGTCGAGCGAACAGGATCGAGGCTATGGTGATGCGGGACATTGCTACTGATGCGTCTAACGGTGAGCCGCTGCCAAATCTTCGGGATGATGATGTCTGTACGAAGCGGCCAGCAATGGTCGCGCAGCCTCACCGATCAGCAGCAGCGTCGGATCGTCATCGGCGATCGTGCGGACCAGGAACGGCAGGGCAGCGAGCGTGCCGTGGATCAGTCGCTCGGTCGGCAACGACACGTCGACCGCGATCATCACGGGAGTTTCGGGCGCGCGTCCGGCCGCGATAAGGGCGTGCGCGATCTCCGGTGCGGCGACGCGCCCCATGTAAACGGCAATCGTTGCGTCGCCGGTAGCGAGAGCTGCCCAATCGTGCTCCAGCCGTTCACCGGCACGGGCATGGGCGGTGAGAAAGGTCAGCTTGCGCGCGAGCCCACGCAGAGTGAGCGAGGCAATGCCGCTTGCCGCGGCGGCGCTTGCGGCGGTGATGCCCGGGCAGATCCTTACCGGTATGCCATGGGCAGCGCACGCTTCGATTTCCTCGGTAGACCGGCCGAAGATCGACGGATCGCCGCCCTTGAGACGGACGACGCGCCGGCCGTCGTGCGCGGCGTGGACAATGAGCTCGTCGATGCTGGCCTGATCCCTGGAGTGGCGCCCGGCCCGCTTGCCGACGCTGACCAGCTCCGCCTGTGCCGCGATCGCTAGGATCCCGGAGCCCACCAACGCATCGTAGAAGACGATGTCTGCCTGGCTCATCAGCCGCTCCGCCTTGCGGGTGAGGAGGTCCGGGTCGCCGGGGCCAGCGCCGACGAGCCAGACCATGCCGCGTGGAAAGAGATCATCCATTGGCAGTTTTCCTCGATTGCGCGATCAACCGCGCGAGCGCCGGGCGGCAGGATCCGCAATTCATTCCCGCCCCGAGCGCAGCGCCGACGGCGGCCACGTCGACAAGGCCCTGTTCCGCGATGGCGGCGACGATCGTCTTCATGCCGACATCGAAGCAGACGCAAACGACAGCCCCACGGTCAGCCTGCAGGCCCGGCGCGCGACCGGCGAGGACCGCGGGGCCGTGGCTCATGTCCAGCTGGGCGATCAGCCAATCGCGCGGCGGAAGGTCGCCCGAGCGCGTCGTGAATAGGATTGTGGCCAGCCTGCCGTTGCGCAGGATCGCGACACGGCGCGTGCCGCGCGCGTGATCGATCGCCTCGATCCGCTCGCCCTTGGGCAACGCGCGTTCGAGGCGCGCGGCATCGCCGTTGCCGGCCACCTCCCACAACAAACCGCCGGGCACGCGGACCTTTGTCGCCCACAGGCATTTCGGCGCTTCGATGTCACCATGCACGATCAGAAAACCGCGCCATTCGGTCGCGACCGGCTCAATCCGCGCCGGCGTCGCCTTAAACCCGGGCTGGCCTGAATGCGGGTCGGTCAGCGGACGCGGGAGCAGCCCGGTGCGGCCGCCGGTCGCCTGCTGGTCGGTCCAGTGGATAGGCGTGAACAGTTCGCCCTGGCGCTGGGTATCGGCGGCCGCCACCCGGAACAGGCTGTTCCCTTGCGGCGTCGAAACACGGGCGAGACCGTGATCGGCGAGGCCGAGCGCCGTCGCATCCGCGGGATGAACCTCCACCAGCGGTTCCTCGCGATGACGGGCGAGCTTGGGACTGAGTCCGGTACGCGTCATGGTGTGCCACTGGTCACGATAGCGACCGGTATTGAGCGTCATCGGCCAGGAGACGAGCGGTGCCGCGACCGGCGCTTGCTTGACCGCGACCAGCCTAGCCCGTCCATCCGGCGTCGGAAAACGCCCGTCGGCAAACGGTTTTCCTCCCCAGCGGAACGGCTCCATCGCATCATAGGCGGCGTTGCCGATGGCGGTGTGCGGCTTCAGGTTCAGCACGCGCGCGCCCTCGTTCTGATAGGCGGTGAGCCGGGCATGCTCGCGCCAGATGTCGGCCGGGCGGCCGTAGGCGAACTCGCCGACCCAGCCCATGCGCTGCGCGATCTGCGAGACGATCCACCAGTCAGGCTTCGCTTCGCCCGGCAGCGGCAGCAGCCCGCGCTGGCGTGAGACGGTACGGTCCGAGTTGGTGACGGTGCCGTCCTTCTCGCCCCATGCCGCGGCCGGCAGGCGGACATGGGCGTGGACTGACGTATCAGTGGTCTCCATCACGTCCGAGACGACGACAAAGGGACACGCGGCCAGCGCCTCGCGCACCGCACCCGCGTCGGGCAGCGATACCGCCGGATTGGTGGCCATGATCCACAACGCCTTGATCCGCCCCTCGCCGACCGCGCGGAACAGATCGACCGCCTTCAGCCCGGGCCGGGTCGCCATCCGCGCCGCCGCCCAGAAGCGACCGACGCGAGCGACGTTCTCGGGTGCGAAATCCATGTGAGCGGCGAGCGTCGAGGCGAGCCCGCCCACTTCGCGACCGCCCATCGCGTTGGGCTGGCCGGTGATCGAGAACGGTGCCGCGCCCGGCTTGCCGATCCTGCCGGTGGCCAGATGGACGTTGACGATCGCGTTGACCTGGTCTGTCCCGCGGATCGACTGGTTGATCCCCTGACTGAACAGCGTGACGGTGCGCGGCGTGGCAGCGAAAAGCTCGTAGAAGCGGCGGAGATCGGCCGGCGGCACGTCGCAGGTGCGCGCGGTCGACCAGAGGTCGTTTCCCTCCCCCAGCGCAGCCCAGAAGTCGTCGGGGACCGCCACATGCGCCGAGAGATACGCCTCGTCGACGACGCCGGCTTCGCGGCACCAGGCGAGCAGCCCGTTCATCAGCTGGACATCGGTGCCCGGCCGGACCGGCAGGTGCAGGTCGGCGTCCTCGCAGGTTTCGGTCCTGCGCGGATCGATGACGACGATTCTGGTGCCGCGCGTGGCGCGGGCTGCCACGATCCGCTGATAGACGACGGGGTGGCACCAGGCCGTGTTCGATCCGACCAGCACGATCAGGTCGGCAGCATCGAGATCGTCGTAGCTCGCGGGCACGACATCCTCGCCGAAGGCACGGACGTACCCGGCCACCGCGCTCGACATGCACAGCCGGGAGTTTGTGTCGATGTTGGCCGAGCCGATGAATCCCTTCATCAGCTTGTTCGCGACGTAGTAATCTTCGGTGAGGAGCTGACCCGAAACGTAGAAGGCGACGCTGTCCGGCCCGTGACGCTCGATCGCATCGCGGAAGCGACCGGCGACGAGGTCCAGCGCCTTGTCCCAGGAGGCGCGGCGTTCACCGACCATCGGGTGAAGGAGGCGACCTTCGAGGCCGACCGTCTCGCCGAGGTGCGTGCCCTTGGAGCAGAGCCGACCGGCATTGGCCGGATGTGCCGGATCGCCCGCGATCGTGACCGTGCGCTCGCCCGTTCGGGAGGCGGCGATCCCGCAGCCGACGCCGCAATAGGCGCAGGTGGTGCGGACAGGATCGCTCACGTCAGGCCGCAGCCTTGAGTGCCGACGCGCGGCAGATCAGTACACGGTTGCCGCTAACTTTCACCGGAATGACGGGCGTGCAGCCGCTGTCCGCCCCCTGCGCCTCGCCGGTCGCCAGCGCGATGTTCCAGTTGTGGAGCGGGCAGGCCACCGTGTGCCCATGCACGATCCCCTGGCTCAGTCGCCCTCCCTTGTGCGGGCAGCGGTTGAGGAGCGCGAACACCCGGCCGTCGCCGGTACGGAACACGGCGATCTCCTCGTCGCCGGGGATCGTCACCGTTCGCGCGCCGCGGACGGGGATTTCATCGACCCGTCCGATGTCGAGCCAATCGCCGCTCATGCCGGTTCCTCCACCTGCGGCTTAAAAGACGCCATTGGCGCGTGCTGCTCGCGGTCCTCGCCGGCGACCCGCTTCGCCCAGGGATCATTCTGCGTGAAGCGCTGCGAGAAGCGGAACCGCTCGGCATAGGCCGGGACGGCGTCGGGATCGTCGAGCAGGCGCGACGTGATGTGATCGAGGCCGACGCGCTCGATCCACGGCGCGGTCCGCTCAAGGTAGCGCGCCTCCTCGCGGTAGAGCTGGATGAAGGCGGCGCAGTAATCCATCGCCTCCTCCTCGGTCGCGACCTTGCAGAGAAGGTCGGTCGCGCGCACCTTGATGCCGCCGTTGCCGCCGACGTGGAGCTCATAACCGCTGTCGACGCAGACGACGCCGAAATCCTTGATCGTCGCCTCGGCGCAGTTGCGCGGGCAGCCCGACACGGCGATCTTGAACTTGTGGGGCATCCACGATCCCCACGTCATCCGCTCGATCTTCACGCCCAGCCCGGTCGAATCCTGCGTGCCAAACCGGCACCATTCGGACCCGACGCAGGTCTTCACCGTGCGCAGCGACTTGCCGTAGGCGTGGCCCGACACCATGCCGGCGGCGTTGAGGTCCGCCCAGACCGCGGGCAGGTCCTCCTTGCGGATGCCGAAGATGTCGAGCCGCTGGCCACCGGTCACTTTGACCATCGGCGCGTTGAACTTGTCGACCACGTCGGCGATGGCGCGCAGCTCGCGCGGGTTGGTGAGGCCTCCCCACATCCTTGGGACCACGGAATAGGTGCCGTCCTTCTGGATGTTGGCGTGCATGCGCTCGTTGACGAAGCGGCTCTGCTGGTCATCGACATATTCGCCGGGCAGCGCGCAGAGCAGATAGTAATTGAGCGCGGGGCGGCAGGCCGAACAGCCGTCCGGCGTCGACCAGTGCAGCTTCTGCATGACGTCGGGAATCGAGCGCATGTTCTGCGCGACGATCTCGCGCCGCACATCGTCGTGGCCGAAACTGGTGCACTTGCACAGCGTCTTGACCGACCGTTCGCCGCCGTAATCGCTGCCGAGCGTGATCGACAGCAGTTGCTCGACCAGCCCGGTGCAGGACCCGCAACTCGCTGACGCCTTGCAGGTGGCGCGTATCGCGTCGAGGCTGGCCGCACCGTCGACGATGGCCTGGCAGACCTTTGCCTTGGAAACGCCGTTGCAGCCGCAGATCTCGGCATCGTCCGAGAGCGCCGCAACGGCCGCCTTAGGGTCCGCCTGCCCACCTCCGGAGGCAAAGGCCTGGCCGAAGATCAGCAGGTCGCGGATCGCGCCCACGTCCTCCCGCTTCTTCAGGAGGTCGAAATACCAGTTGCCGTCGGCGGTGTCGCCGTACAGCACGCAGCCCGCGATCCGGTCGTCCTTGACGACGACACGCTTGTAGATGCCGCGCGAGGCGTCGCGCAGCACGATATCCTCCGCCCCGTCGCCGCCCGAGAAGTCGCCCGCCGAGAACACGTCGATCCCCGACACCTTGAGCTTGGTCGAGGTGACCGATCCGCGATAGCCGCTGTGCCGCTCGACCAGCCCGTCCGCCAGGCTGCGGCACATGTCCCAGAGCGGCGCCACGAGACCGTAGACCGTGCCGTTATGCTCCACGCACTCGCCGACCGCGAGCACGTCGGGGTCGGACGTCACCATGTGATCGTCCACCCTGATGCCGCGGCCGACGTCCAGTCCGGCGTCGCGGGCCAGCGCGATCGACGGGCGGATGCCGACCGCCATGACCACGAGGCTGGCCGGGATCTCGCGCCCGTCCTTCAGCCGCACGCCCTCCACCTTGCCGTCGCCATAGATCTCGGCGGTGTCGGCCCCCGTCAATACGGTCTGGCCGCGGCGCTCCAGCTCGGTTTTCAGCAACCAGCCCGCCGCCTCGTCGAGCTGGCGTTCCATCAGGATCGGCATGATATGCAGCACCGTGACCTTCATGCCGCGCAGCGTCAGCCCGTGCGCCGCCTCCAGCCCGAGCAGCCCGCCGCCGATCACCACCGCCTGGCCGCCGCCCGCCGCCTTGCCGTCTTCGGCGGCGGCCAGCATGTGGTCGACGTCCTTCATGTCGCGGAAGGAGATGACGCCGGGCAGATCCTTGCCGGGCACCGGAATGATGAAGGGATCGGAGCCGGTGGCGATCAGCAGCTTGTCGTAGCCGACTTGGCGGCCCGAACGCGCGGTCACCGTCCTGTTCGACCGGTCGATCGCAACGACGGGGTCGCTGGCGATCAGCTCGATGCCATTGTCGGCATACCAGTCGTGACCATTGATGACGATCTCCTCGAAGGTCTTCTCGCCCGCCAGCACCGGCGACAGCATGATCCGGTTGTAATTGACGTGCGGCTCCGCGCCGAAGATCGTCACCCGGTAGCGGTCGGCGTCGCGCGCGATCAGCTCCTCGACGGCCCGGCAGCCCGCCATGCCGTTGCCGATCACCACCAGATGCCGGGGCGGGCGATCCACTGCCGTGACCGGTGCGGGTGCGTCGTCCCGTTCGGGTTCGCGATGGTCGTGAAAGTCCATCCGTCGTGCTCCAAAACGAAAAAGGCCGCCATCCCGACCCCGACGTTGCGGAGCCCGGATGGCGGCCTTGCCATCTGTTTTAACCGTCGCGATCCGTCCTTGGACCGTCCCGGCTATCTTGTTGAGGCAGCGATGCCTCCTGCAGCGCAGCATTACCGCAAATTGCAGGCCTGCTCAAGCCGTCTCGTCAGTAGGTCCAGTCGATTTGCACCCAGGCCTTTTCCGTATCGGTGGCGAAGGCGTCCGCGCGGTACCGCGCATAGCGTGCCGAAACGGTGGTGCGTCCGACCTTGGCACCGGCGATCAGATCGATTTCCTTGCCGTACGCTTGACCGAGCCGACCGCTGCGGAAACGGTGCCATGTGCCCGAGAGCGCGATCGTATCGGCGCCGAGCGCCTTCTTCCAGCCATAGCCGCCACCCGCATAGAGATCGCGCACGCCGTTCGGCGGCGTGGTCAGGAACTTGTCGGCCCAGCCCTGGAACTTGAAATTGGTGCCGAGCGGCGTCTGGAAGCTTGTGAAGACCATTCCCCGGTCAGCGCCGAGCACTTCATAGCCGCCATTCAGCGACCAGCCGCCCATCCCCAGCGTCGCATCCGCGAGATAATAGTCCGCGCCGTAGCGATTGGGATTGCGGTGCCAGTCGCTCTGGCGGGCGTAGCTGAGCTGGTAGGCGAGCTTCATAGCTTTCGACAGCACGCGCGCGCCTGCAAGCCTTGCACCGTATGTCTGGCTCGACAGGCGAAACCCCTGCACCGCCGCCTCGTCCTGGTCGACCAGATACGCGAAACCGACCAGATTGCCGATCGGTGTCGCATAGGAGAGGTTGGCGAAGACGTTGTCGCCACTCACCGCCTGCTGCCGCGCGCCCGTGCCGTTGATGCCCCAGATCGTCCGGACGCCCCACGCATAAGTGACGTCGAGCTTCAGCTTGGGAATGGCCGTCACCTCGGCGCGCACCGCGTCGAACGTCTGGCCATTGTCGCGGAAGGCCACATTGCCGACGAAACGTTCGTCGTCGAGCACGATGCGCTGCCTCCCGGCGGTGACCGCCAACGCCTTCGTCCGATACTGGAGTTGCGCCCGGTAGAGCGCGACGTTCTCCGGATCCGCGACCAGCGGGCGGGTGGCGGCGCCCTGGACGCCATCATAATAGTCGTCGATCGCCGCCAGCGTGCCCTGCGCCTCGATCAGCGTGCTCCACGGGCCGCTCGTCGCCTGCACGCCACCTCGCACGCGAACGGTGAGCGCGTCGGCGTCGCGCGCAATTCCGTCCTGATCGACATGCTCGTAGCGGACGCGGCCGTCGATTAACGGCGTGAGCTTGATGTCCTGGGCGCAGGCCGGCCCAGCGACGGCCAGCGCAGCCGTCGTCGCAAATAGCGTTCTCATGTGATCCCCCCTCGGGATGGACCCTCTCCGACCAGGCCGGGGCAGGCGTCCGTGCGCCCGCCCTCGGCCGCGTGCGTCAGATGCGGGCAGCTTTGCCCCAGCGGGATCGCCAGCCGCGTTTGACCGCCGTGAGTCCGGCGAGCGCGAGCAGCGCCAGCCCGGCGAAGATCAGGAAGCCTGGGGAAAAGCTGCCGGTGAGCTGCTTGGCGAAGCCGAGCGACGAGGCGAGATAGAAGCCGCCGATGCCTCCGGCCATGCCGACCAGCCCCGTCATCACCCCGATCTCCGCTTGGAAGCGTTGCGGCACGAGCTGGAACACCGCGCCGTTGCCGGCGCCCAGCGCCAGCATCGCCACGACGAAGATCGCCAGCGCGGAGCGGACGCTCGGCATGTATCCGACGAACGCCAGCGCGATTGCCGCGACCACGAACACGACCGAGAGCGCCTTGACCCCGCCGACCGCATCGGCAAGCGCGCCCCCCATCGGCCGAACCAGCGAGCCGGCGAAAACGCAGGCCGCGGTGCAATAGCCGGCCATCACCGGCGTCAGGCCGAAGCGATCGGTGAAGTAGATCGGCAGGCTGGCGGCGAGCCCGACGAAACCGCCGAAGGTCACCGAGTAGAACGCCATCAGCCACCAGGCGTCGGCGGTCTTGAGCGGCGTGAAATAGTCCACCATCCGCTTGGGCGCGGGCGGATTGGGCGCGTCCTTCGCCATCGCCATGTAGGCGACGAACACCAGCCCGAGCGGCAGGCAGGCGAGACCGAGCACGGCATTCCAGCCGAACAGCTTGGCGAGGGTAGGCGCGAAGAGCGCGGCGAACACCGTGCCCGAATTGCCCATGCCCGCAAGCCCCATTGCCTTGCCCTGATGCTCGGGTGGGTACCAGCGGCTCGCGAGCGGCAGCGCGATCGCGAAGCTGGCGCCGGCGAAGCCCAGGATGACGCCGAGCGCCAGCGTGCCGGCGAAGCTGTCGACGCCCAGCAGATAGGCCGAGAGCAGCCCGCCGATCACGATCAGTTGGCTGATCGCACCCGAACGTTTCGGCCCGATCCGGTCGACCAGCAGACCGTTGACGACGCGCAGAACGGCCCCGGCGAGCGTCGGCGTCGCCACCATCAAACCCTTCTCGGCCGGCGTAAGGGCGAGTGCCTTGCTGATCTCGGGCGCCAACGGTCCGAGCACTACCCAGACCATGAACGCGAGGTCGAAGTAGAGGAAGGCGGCGATCAACGTCGGCTTGTGACCTGCGCGCCAGAAGCTCTTCTCGTTCGCGGGGACGGCAGGCGATGCGCCGTCCAGATATGCCGTTGCCATGATGGTGATCCCCCGATCTGGGATGGACATGAAAAAAGCCGCATGACGGGGACGCGCGTAGGCGGCACCCTGTCAGCGGCTCTGCTGCTTCATCAGGAAGAACGGCCCTGCGTCCCGGCCCTGGGACACGCCGTCCAATCGCGCGCGCATCGTTGCGCGTGGCGATCGATCATCGCGCGAAACGATTCATCTTGCAACGGCAAAGATCAGGGGGTGCTGAAACCCGCCAGATAATCCTCGATCCGATCGGGATCGAACACCCGTCCGTCGAAAAAGCGGTCGGGACCTAACGTGAGCGCACCTCGAGAGGACCCCACCGGCAGTGGCGCGCCCAGCGCACCTTCCACCTTCATGCTGGCACCCGGCATGGGCGTGTCACTACCGGCCAGGGCACGGCGGTAAACGTCGGGGCGGAAAACCCTGCCTGCGGCGGCCTCGCCGGCGTCCGTTCGCTCGATCATTCCCCAGCGGACCAGCTGCGAATAGATCCATAACGCCTGGCTGCGCCACGGAAAGCCGGTCGCTTCCCGCGAGAACAGCATGAAGTCCGGAAATCGAAGCGACGCTTCACCGACTCGGGGCATCATCGTTCCAGCTATGGCGCGCTCGACCACGTCGCTCGGCTGATCGACATAGTCCGGCCGGGCCAAGAGGGCGGCCAGAGCGGCATGGTTGTCGGGAGCGTCACACCACGCCGCCGCAGCCGCCACGGCGCGCACCAGCCGATCGACCGTGTCGCCATTCTCCTCCAGCCAATCCTGCCGGAACGTCAGCACCTTCTCGATTCCACGCCGCCAGATCCGCTCACCGATCGCCACCGCTTCGGCAAGGCCGCCCTTCACCGCCACGCTGCCCCACGGCTCGCCGGCGATGAAGCCGTCGATCTCGCCGGCACGCGTCGCCTCGACCATCAGCGACGGCGGCAGGACGCGCAGCACCACGTCGCGATCGGGATCGATCCCGGCGCTCGCCAGCCAATACCGCAGCATCAGTGCATGGCTTGAGAAGCGATGGACGACGCCGATCACCGGCTTGCGTCGGAACAGCCCGATTGCCGCGGCAAAATCGTGCGCGGTGCCAAGCGGATCGTCGAGCCTCTGCCCGAGGTCGGGTGCGAGCGCCGCGGCGAAGTCGCCCGACATCACCACCATGTTCCCGTTGACGTTCAGCTTGCAGGGCGCTGCAAGCGCGGCAGGCTGCTGGCTGAGCCCCAGCGTCACGGCGATGGCGAGCGGCGCCAGCATCTGCGCCGCCTGGACCTGACCGTAGACAAGCCGATCCCGAAGCGTCGCCCAGCTCGTCGTGCGGACAAGCGTGAGATCGATACCCTCGGCTTCCGCGAAGCCGTATTCGCGTGCCACGATCAGCGGCGCAGCGTCGGTGAGCTGCAGAAAGGCGATCAAAACCGGCGTCATACGCCGCCTCCGAGCAGGTCGCTTGCGGTGATCAACGCCGATGCGACATCGACGATCTTCTTGTTCTGGTTCATCGCCGCCTTCCTGAGCGCCGCATAGGCGTCCGGCTCCGATAATCCGCGTGTCGCGATCAGGATCGCCTTGGCCCGATCGATGATCTTGCGATCCGCCAGCTCCGTCCTGGCCTCGTTCAGCTCGGTCTGCATCCGCGCGAATGCGTTGAAGCGGCGTACAGCGAGATTTATGATCGGCTTGACCCGCTCCTTGCGCAGCCCGTCGACGACATAGGCGGAGATGCCCGCATCGATCGCGGCCTCGATCATCGTATCGTCCGATTGGTCGACGAACATCGCGATCGGCTTGGCCAGGGCCCGACTGACGGTCAGCATCTCTTCCAGCGTATCGCGGCTCGGGTTGCCCAGATCGATCAGCACCACGTCCGGCGCCATCCGCTCGATCCTCGCCACGAACGCTCCCCGCGGCGGGACGAGGTGGATGTCGTCATAGCCCGCCTCGCGTAGACCCTCCTCGAGGACGGTCGCGCGCAATCCGCTGTCATCGACGATGACGATCCGCAAGCTATGCTGTTCCTTTCAATCCTATCAGACTGACGGTCATGCTGCACTGCGTCAATCCGTCTGCGTTGTAGCCCGATGCAGCGCCGTCACACGCTTCACCTGAGCGATGCTGCACCCCGCCAAATCGGCGGTGCGCGCAATGCTCATCCCCGCTTCGCGTAGCCCCACAATACGTTTGTGCAGCGCCGTGTCCGGCTTTCGGCCATTGTACCGACCTGCCCGTTTGGCGATCTCGATCCCCTCACGCTGGCGCTCGCGCCGCGTCTCGTAATCGTCACGCGCGGTCTGCAGTGCAACGCGCAGCAGCATGTCCTGCACCGCCTCGAGCACGATGCGCGCGACACCGGCGCTGTCGGCAACCAGGTCGGACAAGTCGACAATGCCCGGCACGGCGAGCCGCGCGCCTTTGGCTCGGATCGTCGCCACCAACAGTTCGGCTTCAGGCAGAGGCAGGCGGCTGATCCGGTCGATCTTCTCGGCCACCACCACCTCACCTGACTGCAGATCGGCGACCATGCGCAGCAGCTCTGGCCGGTCCGACCGCGCGCCCGACGCTTTCTCGCGATACACCGCCGCGACGTAATAGCCTGCCGCGCGTGCGCCGGCGACAATCGCTTCCTGCCGGGACAGGTCCTGCTCGTCGGTGCTGACTCGTAGGTACACCCGTGCAGCGCGTACTAGTGGAAGTGTGCTGTCGTTCTTCATGGCCAATCTACCTATACCTTTGTGAGCCATCACTGCGGCAACCGGCTCGGAATCGCAATGACCGATGCTGCGGAGCCCAGCCAAACGAGCGGAGTCTAAATGGCCTGTATCCGATAAGGCAGTTTATCGGACAAAGGCCGTCTTGGCTTAAGGCGGGGCTCTTGCCTCATCGGGCAGAACACGCCACACTAGAACCCGTCCGCCACAACAAGGCAAAGAGGGTTTGCGATGACATTACAGGTCACAGTGACGGCCAGTGGTCGCATGAGCCTTCCGGCTGACATCCGAAAACGCTTAGGGCTTGCTCAAGGCGGCGCGGTATATGTCGACGAGACGGACGACGGGATTGTGCTCCGCACTGCAGCACAGGCCGTGGCGCGCGCTCAGGCGCTCGCCAAACAATTCACCGGCGGCAACCCCGAGGCGTCGGTCGACGCCTTCCTTGCCCGCCGACGCGACGAAAGCGGCGAATGAGCGTCGTCTTCGATGCGTCTGCCCTCATCGCCATGCTCAAAGGCGAGCGCGGCGCGGCGAAGGTGGCCGGTGCCATCGCCGACGCGCGGGTGAGCAGCGTGAACTATGCCGAGGTTGTCAGCCACTTTATCCATGCCGGCATGCCTGCCCGCGAGGTCGACGCAATGCTCGATCCGTTGCCGATGAGTGTGGTGCCGGTCGATAAGAGTCTCGCTCAGCTTGCCGGCCGGCTTCGTGCCGTCACAGCCGAAGCGGGGCTGAGCCTGGGCGACCGGGTCTGTCTCGCGTTGGCGCAGCGCGACGGTCTGCCCGCCTGGACCAGCGATCTCGACTGGAAGAAGGTCGCCGACGCTGCCGGCGTCAAGGTCGTGGCGATCCGGTGATGCCTGATCCCAACGCAGGCGCGTCATTGACGATCGGCGCGCAATGGCATCGCTGGGACCCGCACGTTCACGCGCCCGGCACCAAGCTGAACGACCAGTTCGGCGGCGCCACCTCATGGGACGACTATCTCGGTCGACTCGAGCAGGCGCAGCCAACGCTGCGCGCGATCGGCGTGACCGACTATTACAGCCTGGACTGCTATGAACGCCTCCGCGCGGATAAGAGCGCCGGGCGGCTTCCTGACTGCGCCCTGCTGTTTCCGAACATCGAGATGCGCCTTGGGATCGGCACGGTCCGGAACGCCTTCGTCAATGTGCATCTTCTGGTCAGCCCTGAAACCTACGATCATGTCAGCCAGATCAAACGCCTGCTCACCCGCCTGACCTTCCGTGCCCATGGCGAGACGTTCGCCTGCACGCCTGAGGAGCTGGCGGCGCTGGGACGCCGCAGCGACCCCGAGATCCGGGACACGGTAACGGCGCTCTCAGAAGGGTCACGGCAATTCAAGGTCTCGCTCGACCAGCTGCGCGACGCCTATGCGAACAGCGACTGGGCGCAGGAGAACGTGCTGATCGCGGTCGCCGGCGGCAGCACCGATGGCGCTTCGGGCGTGCGCGACGCAGCCGATCGGACGCTTCGCCAGGAGATCGAGGCGTTTGCGCACATCATCTTCGCAAGCACACCGTCGCAGCGGGACTATTGGCTGGGTTACAAGTCGTCGACCGCGGACATTATCGGCCGCTACGGCGCGCTGAAGCCCTGCCTCCACGGCAGCGACGCGCACAGCCTGGAGAAGGTGGCGGCTCCCGACCTCAACCGCTACTCGTGGATAAAGGGAGCACCACACTTCGACGCCGTGCGCCAGGCGCAGATCGAGCCAGCCGGCCGGGCGTGGATCGGGGACGCACCGCCTGCGACCGCAAGCTTTTCTCAAGTATTGTCGACCGTCGATCTGGTCGATGCGCCATGGGCGGTGACGCCCCGAATCCCGCTAAACCCCGGACTTGTCGCCATCATCGGTGCGCGTGGCTCCGGAAAGACCGCACTCGCGGACGCGATCGCGCACGGGTGCGACGCAACCGAGGATCCACCCAATGCCATGTCGTTCCTGGCGCGCGCTTCCGAGCTGCTCGCCGGCAACAGCGTCCGCCTGACCTGGGGTGACGGCACGACCGACACGCGGCCACTCGACGGCAGCTATGATCCCGACGCCTCGGATTATCCGAAAGCCCGTTACCTGTCCCAGCAATTTGTCGACGGCCTGTGCTCGGCCGACGGCATGACCGACGCTTTGCTCGCCGAGGTCGAGCGTGTCGTGTTCGATGCCCACGACGCGACCAGCCGTGATGGCGCAGTAGATTTCCAGGATCTCCTGGAAGCCCGGGTCAGCCGCCACCGTCTCGCACGAGAACGTGAGGAAGAGGCGCTGATCTCGCTGTCCGACCGCATCGGCAGCGAGATCGAGAAGACCAAAGGCGTGGCTGCCTTGGCCAAGCAGGTCGAGGACAAACGCCAGACGGTCGCCCGGTACACCGCCGATCGTGCGCGGCTCGTGTCGAAGGGGACGGAAGAAAGAGCCGAGCGTCTGGCGGAAGTCGCAACGGCTGCGGAGAAGGCGGCAGGCAATGTGCGGTGGTTCACCAACCGCGAGGCGGCGCTGCTCGTCCTGCGCGACGAAGTGGCCGACCTGCGGACCAACCGCGCACCGGCCACGCTGCGCGCCACGAAGGAGCGTCATAAGGCCAGTCGGATCAAGGGGCCGGATTGGGCACCATTCCTGCTGGACTATGAGGGCGACGTCGATGCTCTCATCACGGCCGAGGTGGCGAGCGCCCGTTCCGGCGCCGCGGGCTGGCGTGGAAAGCCGGTGGCCGTACCCGCGGACATGACCGTCCCGTTAATCGCCGCCGACGCCGACCTGTCGAAGCAGACGCAAGCCTTGCTCGACGCCGAAGTCGCACGGCTCACAAAGCTGGTGGCGCTCGACACCGACACCCAAAAGCGCTTCACCGCCCTGACACAGAAGATCGCGGCCGAGAACATCGAGCTCGGCAAGCTGTCTGATCGCCTGGCGGACTATCAGGCCGCCAAGGATCGTATCCCACCGCTGCTGCAAGATCGGGAAAGCGGCTATGCGCGGGTCTTCGACTTCATCCTCGCCGAAGAGCAAGTCCTGCGGGATCTATATGCACCAATCCGGCAGAGGCTGGAGGCCGAGAAAGGCACACTCGGCAAACTGTCATTTAGCGTGCGCCGGTCGGTCGATGTGGAACGCTGGGCCACGGCTGGGGAGAAGCTGCTCGACCTTCGCCATACCGGGAAGTTTCAGGGCCGCGGCTCCGTGGCGGAGCGAGCCGAGCGTGGCTTGGCGTCGGCGTGGCGCACCGGCAACGCGGCAGCGGTGACAGCGGCCATGGCCTCGTTCCGTGACGACAACCAGGACGAGCTGCTGGAGGCTGCGCGTGTGCCGAAGGGCAACCCCGTCGACTACCGGGCGTGGCTCAAGCGGTTCGCGCAGTGGCTCTATAGCACCGATCACATCCAGGTTCGCTACAGTGTCGATTATGACGGCACCGACATCCGGAGCCTGTCCCCCGGCACGCGCGGGATCGTGCTGCTCCTGCTCTATCTCGCGCTCGACACGGAAGACGATCGCCCGCTGATCATCGACCAACCCGAAGAGAACCTTGATCCCAAGTCCATCTTTGACGAGCTCGTCGGGCTGTTCATTGCTGCCAAGGCCAAGCGCCAGGTGATCATGGTCACGCACAATGCCAACCTCGTCGTCAACACGGACGCAGATCAGATCATCATTGCGGAAGCCGGGCCACGTGAGGCGGGCGGCCTGCCGGAGATCAGCTACATGGCGGGCGGCTTGGAGGACGCGGCCATTCGAGAACGCGTCTGCGAGATCTTGGAAGGCGGCGAGCACGCCTTCCGCGAACGAGCACGGCGGCTTCGCGTCCGCTTCCGGCGTTGACCTAACATGGCGTCGATGAAGTCGCGCTTCCTGCAGCTTGTCGACCTTCCGCCGTTCCATCCCGATCTTAAGTTCTCGAAAAGGTGCTGAGCATTGGTTGGAACAGCTGAAGCCTGATGGGGTCAGCCGTTTCGCGTCTCCGCAAGGAGCTCGTCAAGCTCGCTGAAATGATCCCAATCGGCACCCATTATTACGCGCAATCTAGTGAACCATTCGCGCGTCACGGACAGACCGTCCTGAACCTCATCTCTACAATGAGCATTGTAGATGCAACGTAAGCGTCCGGTCTTCTCCACCTTGCTGACGAGGTGATGCGCAAGCCACAGGTTCGGCACTGTGGCAGACACCGGTGCGGCATCATGGCGACGCGAATTATCGAGATGGTTGGGCCTGAACCGCGCCGGCGGTTCAGCGAAGATGACAAGGCGCGGATCGTGTCGGAGGCGATGATGCCGGGTGCCAGCGTGCTGGAGGTGGCGCGGCGACACCGGGTGTGCACGTCGCTGGTGTATCGCTGGCGACGCACGCTGCTGCGCGACGGGGTGGCGAGCGAAGCATTGCCGTTGCCGGGGCCGGCATTCATTCCGGTCGAGGTGGCGGGCGCGCCCATGGTGCCGCATTCGGAGCCGCTCGGACCGGGTGTGGTGGAAGTGGTCGGCCCGGCCGGGCAACGCATCCGCCTGGCACCTCCCATCGACGCGCGGGTGCTCAAGACCGTGCTGGCGGGGTTTGCTTGATCGGGCCGCCGGGCGGTGTCCGGGTGTATCTGGCGGCCGGGGTCACGGACATGCGCAAGGGCTTCGACGGGCTGGCCGCGCTGGTACAGCAGCGGCTGCGCCAGGATCCGTTTGGCGGTGCGGTGTACGCCTTCCGGGGCAAGCGTGGCGATCTGGTCAAGCTGCTGTGGTGGGATGGTCAGGGTCTCGTGCTCCATGCCAAGCGTCTGGAGCGGGGCCGGTTCACCTGGCCGGCGACCGCGGACGGCGTCGCGGTGCTGACCCCGGCGCAGCTGTCGATGCTGCTCGAAGGGGTGGACTGGCGGCATCCGATCCGGTCCTCGCAGCCGACCTTGGCCTGGTAAAAAGTACGGTTTCCTGCGGCTTTCGCGTGTATCGGCACGGGGGTTCTGGTATAAGCGGGCGTGTCGCCCGATGCCGCCTCGCTGCCCGACGATATCGCCCTTCTGAAGGCCATGCTCATTGCTGCCGGCGCCGAGCTGGAGCAGTTGCGGATGCAGGTCGCGCGGCTGCGGCGCATGGCCTTCGGCCGTTCGTCGGAGAAGCTGACGCACCAGGCTGACCAGCTGGAACTCGGGCTGGAAGAGCGCGAGGCGGAAGCCGCCACTGCGGCGATGCCGGTGGTCACCCGGACACGGGAGACCGCCAGGCCGTATCGACAGCCGCTGCCCGATCATCTGCCCCGCACCGAGGTCGTGCATGAGGCACCGTGCGTCTGCCCCGACTGCGGTGGTGCCATGCGGCGCATGGGCGAGGACGTTACGGAACAGCTCGACTATGTGCCCGCCTCGTTCCGGGTCGTGCGCCACGTCCGGCCGCGGCTCAGCTGCCGGTCATGCGAGCGCATAGTGCAGGCGCCGTTGCCGTCCATGCCCATCGAGCGCGGTCGACCCGGTGCGGGGCTGCTCGCCCATGTGCTGGTGTCCAAATACGCCAACCATCTGCCGCTCTACCGCCAGTCGGGCATCTATGCTCGCCAGGGCGTCGACCTTGCCCGCTCCACGCTCGCCGACTGGGTCGGGCGCTCGGCCGCGCTCCTCGGCCCCTTGGTCGACGCGCTCGAGCGCCACGTCATGGGCGGCGCGACCCTCCATGCCGACGACACGCCGGTGCCGGTACTGGCCCCTGGTGCCGGTCGCACCAGGACGGGCAGGCTGTGGACCTATGTACGCGACGAGCGCGGGGCTGGCGGCGAGGCTCCGCCCGCCGTGCTGTTCCACTACGCGCCCGACCGCAAGGGCGAACGACCCGCCGGACATCTTGCCCGGTTCCGGGGCGATCTGCACGCCGATGGCTATGCCGGGTTCGACCGCCTCTATGGCGACCGCATCGCAGAGGTGGCCTGCTGGGCGCATGTCAGGCGCAAGTTCTTCGACGTCCATGCCGCAACCGGCTCCCCCACGGCCCGCGAGGCACTGGACCATATCGCCGGCCTCTATGCCGTCGAACGGGATGTGCGTGGCCGGCTCCCTGACGAGCGACGGCACGCGCGCCAGGCCAGGGCCGGACCGCTGCTCGATGCCTTCCGCCAGTGGCTCGACGCGACCGGACCGAAGCTGTCCCGGCGCTCCGACCTTGCGGTCGCCATCCGCTATGCGCTCGCCCGCTGGCAGGCGCTGACCCGCTATGCCGACGATGGTCGCCTGGAGATCGACAACAATGCCGCCGAGCGCTCGCTGCGCGGTATCGCCGTCGGGCGCAAAAACTGGCTATTCGCGGGCTCCGACCAGGGCGGGCACCGCGCCGCCAGCATCTACAGCCTGGTGGAAACCGCCAGGCTCAACGGCGTCGACCCCGAGGCCTGGCTGGCCGACACCATCAGACGCATCGCAGACCATCCGGCCCGCCGGGTCGCTGAACTGCTGCCGTGGAACTACCGGCCCGTTTGAGGTGACGCCGTCACCGGACGCTTACGATGCAACATGCGGCGTAAAGCGCCTGCTTGTCAGCCTCATAGGCGCTTGACCGTTCACCATGGCGCTTTCGAGTGCCTATGCTCCCCACATAGGCTAAACGCGACTCCATCATCTGCCCTGCTCGCGCGAAAAGCTGGTCGAGAGTTGCCCGTGCTCCCTCGGGTCGAATGCAGCCAAGTGCCTATCATAGGCTCTGTCATCGCGAGGACGTAGAAGACGTCGAGGAGTGGCTTTCGTCACGGCCACCGGAGCTGCGGCCCTAGGACGAGCCGCAAGGCTCTCGTGGGGCCGTTGCGCGGCGCCCGGCTCTGGGCGATCACGGCCCGGATGCCTCGATCGCCCTTCGTCCGGCCGAGCGTATCGCCCGACTTCCCGATCAGCTGAGCAACCCGGCCGCGTGTTCCGGTGGTGGTGGCATCGAAACTGACTCGCTGCGGCGCTTGCAGGTGACTCATAGCAGCGGAGCGGCGCGATGTTCGAGAGCTGCCTCTCCGCCTTGGGCGCTTACCGACGTTTGTTGAACACCAACCGCTGCAAGGGGCGGAGTGGATTGGCGAACTCTGAGGTGGTGCCGGTTCTCTGGACAGGAGGCTAAGCTATCCCGGACGTGAGGGATGGACGGCAATGAAGACGACGCGGAAGCGGTATACGGGCGATTTCAAGGCCAAGGTGGCGCTGGAGGCGATCCGGGGCGACCTGACGCTGGCGGAGCTGGCGACGAAGCATGGCATTCACCCGACGGTGATAGCGACGTGGAAGCGGCAGGCGATTGACGGCATGGCCGCGACCTTCTCGGGTGCGACCGAGGCGGCGAAGGCCGCGGGCGACACCGAGATCGAGAAGCTGCACGCCAAGATCGGGCAACTGGTGGTGGAGCGGGATTTTTTGTCCAAGGGGTTCGCGCGATGAGTGTCGCGCGACGGCGGCAGATGATCGAGCGGGAGCATGCCAGCCTGTCGATCGCGGCGCAGTGCCGGCTGGTGTCGATCAGCCGGTCGTCATTTTACTATGTGCCGACGCCGGAGACGGCCGAGACGCTGGCGCTGATGGCGGTGATCGACGCCTCGTTCCTCGACTACCCCTGGTATGGCAGCCGTCAAATGGCGCGGCACCTGTGCCGCCTCGGCCATGCGGTCGGGCGTCGGCGGGTGCGGCGGCTGATGACGAAGATGGGACTTGCGCCCATCTACCAGCGCCCACGGACGAGCGATCCGCACCCGGAGCACCGGATCTACCCGTACCTGCTGCGCGATCTGGAGATCACCCGGCCGGGTCACGTCTGGTGCGCCGACATTACGTACCTGCCGATGCGGCGGGGCTTCCTCTATCTCGTCGCCGTCATGGACTGGGCGTCGCGGAGGGTGCTCGCCTGGCGGTTGTCGAACACGATGGACGCGGAGTTCTGCGTCGAGGCTTTGAAGGAAGCGTTGGCGCGCTTCGGCAGGCCCGAGATCTTCAACACGGATCAATGCAGCCAGTTCACCAGCGCCGACTTCACCGACGTGTTGCGCGATGCCGAGGTGCGGATCAGCATGGACGGAAGTGGCCGCTGGATGGACAACGTCTTCATCGAGGGGCTTTGGCGGTCGCTGAAGTACGAGTGCGTCTACCTGAACGCGTTCGAGACCGGCTCCGAGTTGCGGACCGGGCTCGGCCAGTGGATCAGCTATTACAACGGGCAGCGGCCTCACTCTCGCCTCGGCGGCAGAACGCCGGACGAGGTGTACGGGCAGATCGCGGCAACGCCATATCCGGGGCATGCCCCGGATATGGCGTTCACCAGAATGGCGGCGTAAACCAACTGGGGTATAGCTTAGCTCAGCCGCCAAACTAACCAGAAAGGCGAGACCACCTCACCGTCGATTGGCCCTGCATTTGATAGCAATGAGTTAGCGCGACCCGTCCTCGACCGACCTTAAAGCGCGTTTCTGACCGTATACGTAGAGGATCGTCAGGCAGACGAGTGCCCAACCCGATCCCACTGCCCAGCCTGCAAGCACGTCCGTTGGCCAATGAACACCGAGGAACACGCGCGAAAAGCCAATGCCCATGACCAATGCGATCGATGCGCCGACAAGGAACACGCGGCCACCACGGGTCGGTGCCCATTGCGCGGCTAGCAGGGCGATCGATAGATAGACGATCGCCGAATTCGCCGAATGGCCGCTTGGAAAGCTCGCGGAACTGAAAGGCGCCCAGTGCTCCACCACATCGGGACGCGCCCGGCCGAACCAGGGTTTCACGAGCGCTGTGATCGACGTCCCAACACCTGCCTCGGCTACAACGAAGGCAGCCAGAGCCGTTTTTCTACTGGCGGCGGCGAAACCGGCGGTGAGCATCACGACGAGGGTCAGGGTTGCGGTATCCCCCAATGCGGTGAGATCAAGCATCGCGGCACGTAGGGGTGCGATGCCACCCAGATGGTCTCGCACCCAATAAAGGGCTGAACGATCGAAGGCATTTGTTTCGCCTTCCCGGATCTCGGAGCCGAGTTTCCAGACAACGAAGCCGACGATCGCAGCCACGGCCAACGTGACCATCAACAGGAGCTCAGGCCGGCGCCGCAAACGGTCCCACACCATCGTTAACGTCGCCATGTCGCTACCCGCCAGACATAGGCAACCACGAGCAGGACGATGATTCCAAGCGAGATCGGTCCGACGAAACGCTCGACCGCGCCATAGCCCTGCCCCAAGGCAGAGCCGGCGACGGCTAAGATCGACGTCCAGGCGGTGGTACCAAGGAGAGACCAGAAAACGAACTGGCCGAATGGCATCGCCAGAAGTCCTGCCGGGATCGATACGATCGAGCGGATCGTCGGCACGAGACGTCCCACGCAAACGAAGAGCGCTCCCCCGTTGGCAAAGAGGCGTTGCCCGCGGTCGACGTCGTTCCGGCTTATAGTGAGCCATCGGCCATACCGTTCGATCAAACCGTCGAACCGCGTAATGCCAAGCGCGCGTGCGACGAGATACCAGGCGATGTTTCCTGCCATCGCACCCGCGGTTCCTGCGGCGATCACTCCCGGCAGCGCCATCACGCCGCGACCCGACTCCATGCCCGCAAATGGCATGATTACCTCGGAAGGCAGTGGCGGGAACACCGTTTCTGCAAACATCAAAGCCGCGATACCGAGGTATCCGAGCTGCGCGATCAGGTCTTGGATCCAGCTGTCCATCGTTCACCAATTTAGACCGATGGCGCGGCCAGGGAATGGCCGCAGGATTGTGATTTCCCAATCTTAGGGGCCGAGTGCCGGTTTTTGCGGCGTGTATTGGGAGATTGTATAGTTCCGGCAAGTCGGAGCCAATCGACTGCACCTATGCCGGCGCCATGCGCACACCCTTTCTTCTCGTCCCGTTAATCATCGCCGGCTGCGGCACCGAACCGTCCAAGTCGCCCGCAGGTCCGCCGGCCCATGCCGAGCCGGTCGCGCACGAGGCCGAACTGCTGAAGCTGACCCTGACGCCGCAGGCCCAGCAGCGACTCGGGATCGCTCTCGTCCGCGTCGCGAGCGGTTCGGTCAGCGCCGCGCGACAGGTGGCCGGCGAGATCGTGGTACCGCCGACCAGCGCTAACGGCGTGCCCGTCAACTCGACCACCAATCTTCAGCAGATCGGCAGCCAGCAGGCCGCGGCGGACGCCGAACTGGCGCGCGCGACCGCACAGGCGCGGCTGGCGCGGATCGCCCTCGACCGCGCCGCCAGCCTGGTGCGCGAGGAAGCGGGCAGCGTGCGCGGTCGCGACGAGGCCGCCGCGGCGCTGGCTGCCGCCCAGGCCGCGCTCGGCGCCGCACGCCAGCAGCGACAGCTCCTCGGACCGGCGGTCGCGTCGATAGGGTCCCAGGCAACCCTGTGGGTGCGCGCATCGGTGTTTGGCAGCGACGTGGGCAATGTCCGCCGTGACGGCGCCGCAACCGTTCGCAACCTGGGTGAAGGCGGTGCGCCGCGATCCGCACGACCGGTGCAGGCTCCGCCATCGGCCAACACCAACGCAGGCACCGTCGATCTCTACTATGCGGTCGACAATCGCGACCGGGCGTTCCGGGTCGGTCAGCGTGTTGCGGTCGACTTGCCGCTCGCCGGGCAGACCGAGGGACTTTCGGTGCCGTCGGCCGCGATCCTGCGCGATATCTATGGCGGCGAGTGGGTCTATCGGAAGACCGCGCCCGACACCTTCGTCCGTCAGCGCGTCGAGGTCGCATCGGAGAGTGGCGGTTGGGCGTTACTCGCGCGCGGGCTAGCGTCGGGCGCGGAGGTCGTGACCGATGGCGCGGCGGAGTTGTTCGGGACCGAATTCGGGGCGGCGCACTGATGCTCGGCCGGTTCGTCCATTTCGCGCTTGCGCAGCGCGTCCTCGTCCTCGCGCTCGCCACCTTGCTGGTCGTGCTTGGCGTCCGCGCCGGGCGAGACGTGCCGCTCGACGTGTTCCCCGAATTCGCCCCGCCGATGGTCGAAATCCAGACCGAGGCGCCGGGCCTGTCGACCGAGGAGGTCGAGAGCCTGGTGACGGTGCCGATCGAGACGGCGGTCAACGGCGTGCCCGGCCTTATGACGCTGCGCTCCAAGTCGGTGCTGGGACTATCGTCGGTACAGATATTATTCGAGCGCGGGTCCGACGTGGTTCGCGCGCGCCAGATGGTCGGTGAGCGGATCACGCAGGTCCAGCCGCGCCTGCCGCTCGCGGCGCGTCAGCCGGTGCTGATGCCGCCGCTGTCCTCGACCAGCCGCGCGATGAAGGTCGGGCTGTCCTCGAAGAAGCTCGACCAGATGCAGATATCCGAGCTGGTGCGCTGGACGATCCGGCCGCGGCTGATGGCCGTCCCCGGCGTCGCCAACGTCGCGGTATGGGGCCAGCGCGATCGCCAGCTTCAGGTGCTGGTCGATCCCGACCGCCTGCGCGCCGCCGGCGTGACGCTGGCCGAGGTCCGCGCCGCAGCGGGCGACGCGGTGCTGGTCGGCGGCGGCGGGTTCGTCGATACGCCCAACCAGCGCCTCGCGGTCCAGCAGGCGGGCACGGTCCAGACTGCGGCCGACCTGAGGCAGGCGATCGTCAAGCAGGCGGGCGAAGCGCCGGTCCGCATCGGCGACGTCGCTCGCGTGGTCGACGGTTTCGCCGCGCCGATCGGCAACGCCATCATCGACGACGGCCCCGGCATCATGCTGATCGTCGAGAAGCAGCCGACCGCGAACACGCTGGAACTGACCCGCGCGGTGGAGGTCGCCTTCGCGGAGCTGAAGTCTGGCCTGAAGGACGTGAAGGTCGATACCACGATCTTCCGCCCCGCGACCTTCATCGAACGGTCGATCGACAACCTCACCCGCGCCCTCCAGATTGGCTGTGTGCTGGTCGGGGTGGTGCTGTTCCTGTTCACTCGCGACTGGCGGCAGGCGACGATCAGCCTCGTCGCGATTCCGCTGTCGCTGCTCGGCGCGGGCCTAGCATTGCTGTGGTCTGGAGCGACGATCAACGTGATGATCATCGCCGGGCTCGTCATCGCGCTGGGCGAAGTGGTCGATGACGCGATCATCGATGTCGAGAACATCGCGCGCCGCCTGCGGCTGAACCGCGAATCCGCCGATCCGAAGCCTGCGTTCGACGTGGTGCTCGCCGCCTCTTTGGAGGTGCGTTCGGCTGTGGTGTTCGCCTCGCTGATCGTGATGCTGGTCTTCGTGCCGATCTTCTTCCTCGGCGGCGTCGCCGGCACCTTCTTCCAGCCGCTCGCCGTCGCCTATGTTCTGGCGATCGGCACGTCGCTGCTCGTCGCGCTGACCGTCACGCCGGCGATGTGCCTGCTCCTTCTCCCGAATGCGCCGCTCAAGGAGGAGCGCGACACCCGGTTCGTGGCCGCTCTGAAGCGTCGCTACGTCGGCTTCCTGCCGCGCGTCGTCGGGCGGCCGTCGCTCGCGGTCGGCATCGTCGCCGGCGGGCTGCTGCTCGCCGGGGTCGGCTATGCGACCTTCAAGGACCAGTTCCTGCCCAATTTCCGCGAAACGGACTTTCTGATGCACTTCGTCGAGAAGCCGGGCACTTCGATCGAAGCGATGGACCGGATCACGATGCGCGCATCGAAGGAATTGCGCGCGATCCCCGGCGTGCGCAATTTCGGCGCGCATATCGGCCGCGCCGAGCAGGCCGACGAGGTGGTCGGCCCGAATTTCACGGAATTGTGGATCAGCCTCGACGAGAACGCCGACTATGACGCGTCGGTGAAGCGGATCAAGGACGTGGTCGAGGGCTATCCTGGTCTCTTCCGCGACGTGCTGACCTATCTGCGCGAGCGCATCAAGGAGGTGCTGACCGGCGCCGGGGCCACGATCGTGGTTCGCATCTATGGTCCAGATCAGGAAGAGCTCCGTGCGGCGGGCGCGCGTGTCCGGTCGGCCATCGCCGGCATACAGGGCATTTCTGACTTGAAGCTCGAAAGCCAAGTGCTCGTACCACAAATTCGTGTCCGCCCGAAACCGGCCGAACTGGCGCGGCTCGGACTGTCGGCCGGCGAGGTCCGGCGGCAAGCTCAGATTCTCGTGGCGCAGCAGAAGGTCGGCGAAATCTATCGCGACCAGAAAGCGTTCGACGTCGCGGTTTGGGGCGAGCCGGCCGTCCGCAACAACATTCACGCATTGCGCGATCTGATGATCCAGGCTCCGACGCTTGGTGGCGCGCTGCCGAGTAGCGGCAGTTGGTCGGGTGCCGGTGCGCCGGTACGGCTCGGCGATATCGCCGATGTTGATATCGTCCCCGCCCCCAACGAGGTGAAGCGCGAGAACGGCCAGCGTCGGCTGGACGTGACGATGAACGTCGCGGGCGCAGACTTGGGAACGGTGGCGCAGGCGGTCGATGCCGCGGTCGCCAAGGTGCCGTTCGCCACCGGCTATCACCCCCAGGTTCTGGGCGAATATGCCGCGCTGAAGGATTCGCGTCAGCGGCTCTGGTCCACCGGCGCGTTCTGCCTGATCGGCATCCTGCTCCTCGTGTGGATCGAGTTCCGCTCACGCCGCATCACCGCGCTCGTCGGCGTCAGCCTGCCGTTCGCGCTGGTCGGCGGCGTGGCGGCGGTGGCGCTCACCGGCGGTGTGCTGTCGCTGGGCTCGCTCGTCGGGTTCGTCACCGTGATCGGCATCGCGGCACGCAACGGCATCATGCTGCTCTCGCATTATCAGCATCTGGAACGTCACGAAGGCGTGGCGTTCGGGCGCGAACTGGTGCTGCGCGGTGCGGAGGAGCGGCTGGTGCCGATCCTGATGACCGCCGCATGCGCCGGTCTGGCGCTCGTGCCCTTGATCGTCGCAGGCAACGCGCCTGGGCACGAGATCGAGCACCCGATGGCGATCGTGACCCTCGGCGGCCTCATCTCGTCTACCGCGCTTAACCTGCTGCTGCTGCCGGCGCTCTACGCTCGCTACGGAGAGGAACGCGCGGCCTCGCCCTCGCCCGAGCGCAAGGAGGCGCTGGCATGACGCATCGCTGCCTGACGCCGATCCTCGCACTGCTCGCTTCGGCGTGCATGAGCGTGCCGAGGTCGCCGCCCACGGTCGCGCCGGGGAGCGCCACGGGCGGGTTCGCGACGCTACCCATCGCGTCCATCGCGCCCGTTCCGGACGACTGGTGGCGGCTCTACGACGATCCGGTGCTGGACGGGCTTGTGCGATCGGCACTGGCCGCAAATGCCGATCTGCGCGTCGCCTACGCCAATCTCGACGGCGCGCGCGCTGCGCTGCGGCAGGCACGGGCCGCGCGACTACCGCAGACCACGATCGAAAGCGCGCTGGGCGTCGACAACCCCGCCTCGCAGCCGAGCGCATCGGGCAACGTGCCCACGACGGATTACGATATCGCCGCGACGGTGAGCTGGGATATCGATCTGTTCGGTCGGCTGCGCTCCGCTGCGACCGCGACGCGTGCCGATGCCGACGCGCAGGTCGCCGTCGTCGACGGGCTGCGGGTCGCGGTCGTCGCCGACACCGTCCTCGCCTATGTCGACCTGTGCGGGTCGACCCGCGCGATCGCCGCCGCGCGCGCGGTCGCAACCGCGCAGGATCGCTCCGTCGGTCTCGTGCGCGAACAGCTCCGCGCCGGTGAGGTGTCACCGCTGGAGGTATCGCAGGTCGCGACGATCGCCGCCGCGACCCGCGCCGCAATCGCGCCGTTCGAGGCGCAGCGTGCCAACGCGCTCTACCGCCTCGCAACGCTTCAGGGGCGGCCACCCGCTGAAGCACGCGACTACAGCTTCGCCTGTACCGCCGCGCCCCGCTTGCGCACCGCCGCGCCGGTCGGCGATGGGACTGCCCTGCTGCTGCGTCGCCCCGACGTGCGCGAGGCGGAGCGTCGCCTTGCCGCCGCGGCGGCGCGGGTCGGTGTCGCCCGCGCGGACCTCTACCCGCGCGTCAATCTCGGCGGCGCGTTGGGGCTGCTCTCCGGTGGGATCAAGGCGGTCGCCTCGCCGCTCGTGACATGGGCTTTTCCCAATCAGGCGCCGGCGCGTGCCCGGCTCGAGCAGGCCCGTGCGACCGAACGCGCCGCGCTCGCCGGTTGGGACGTCGCCGTGCTACGATCCCTGCGCGAAGTGGAGACAGCGCTGGCCGCCTATGACGCGGAGACGCGGCGCAATCGCGATCTGGAAACGGCCGCACGCGAAGCACAGGCCTATGCCCGCCGGGCCGCGGCTCGCGTCCGCCTCGGCGACGCACCGGGCCTGCTCCAGGTCGACGCGCAGCGCGCGACCGCGGCCGCTACGCTCCAGCAGGCTCAGTCCGACCTGGCAGTTTCGCAGGGCGAGGTCGCCTTGTTTCGCGCGCTCGGCGGCGGGTGGCGAACGGGAACCGCTTCCGAGTAGAATATGGTCATGCGCATCCTGATCATCGAGGACGATCTCGAAACCAATCAATTCGTCGCCAAAGGTCTGAGCCAAGCCGGCCATCAGGTGAGTACGTGCGCCGATGGCCGAGATGGACTGTTTCAGGCCACCGGCGGCGACTTCGACGCGATCGTGCTTGACCGGATGCTGCCCGGCCTCGACGGCCTGGCAGTCGTCAAGGCGCTGCGGGCAGCCGGCGACGCGACGCCGGTCATCATGCTGACCGCGGTCGGCGGCATTGCCGACCGGGTGGAGGGGCTTGAGGGCGGCGCCGACGACTATCTCGTAAAGCCCTTCGCCTTCTCGGAGCTTGCGGCGCGGCTGAACGCGCTGGGCAGGCGGCCTGCCGCGCGGGTGGAGTCACCTACTCTCACCGTCAGTGGAATCGCGCTTGATCTGCATCGGCGGACCGTCGAGCGCGACGGTCGTCGGATTGTCTTGCAGCCCCGCGAGTTCGCCTTGCTCGCCGAGCTGATGCGCAACCCTGGCCGCGTCATGACCCGTACCATGTTGCTCGAGCGGGTCTGGGATTTCGATTTCGACCCGCAGACGAATATCGTCGAAACCCATCTCTCCCGCCTGCGATCGAAGCTGAATGCCGGTTTCGAGAGGGACGCGATCGAGACCGTTCGCGGCGCCGGCTACGTGCTGCGGGCCGAATGATGCTGAACCGCTTCAGGCGCTCGACCTCCGGCCTTGTCACCCTCGTTGCGCTCCTTCTCGGCATGGCGACGGCTGTCATCGGAACGGTCGCCTACGAAGTGACGCACGAGGCGCTGGAGCAGCAGCTCGATCACCGGATCGAGGCGGAGATGCGCTCGCTGATTGCGGAAAGCCGCGGTACGATGCCGGGCCTGACCGCCGCGATCAGGCGCAGAAGTGCCGCCCGATCTACCTCCAGCCTCGATTACATCCTCCTCGATCGCGAGGGGAATGCAATCGCCGCGACGATCGTGACCGATCATCCCGCCGCTCCCGGATACGAAGAGTTCCTGCACTATCGACGCGGAGAAGCCGTCGGGGTCGCCCAGGCGCTGACGACATCTCTTGGGGCCGGCACGTTGATCGTCGCGGCGGATCGCAGCGGGCTCGACGAGATTGATCGAACGCTCATGCAGCTGTTCGCCGGCGCTCTGGCGGTGACGCTGCTCATGGGGAGCGTTTCCGCGCTGCTCGTCGGCTGGATTACGCGGCGGCGGCTTGCGCGGATCGACGCGACCGCAAAGGCGATCATCGCAGGCGATTTCACGCGCCGGGTGCCGGTCGACGGCTCGGGGAGCGAGTTCGATCGCCTCGCCCGGACCATCAATTCGATGCTCGAGCGGATCAATACCCTGCTCGACAATCTGCGGCAGGTATCGAGCGACGTCGCACACGACCTGCGGACGCCGCTCACGCGCCTCTACAATCGTCTGGATGGCGCGCTCTCGGGTCATGAGGCGGAGCCGCAGCGGGGTGCAATCGAGGCGGCGAGGAGCGAAGCGGCCGAATTGCTGGAGATTTTTGCGGCGCTGCTGCGGATCGCCGAGATCGAAGGAATGCAGGATCGATCCCGGCGACAGCCAGTGGACCTGACGGCCTTGGTGGAGCAAATGGGTGAAACCTACGCGCCCGATTTCGAGGCGAACGGACATCGCTTCGAAGTCGATGCAGGCCCTGGCGCCGTTATCCACGGGGATCAGCGGCTCCTCAGTCAGGCCGTGGCCAATCTGCTCGACAATGCCTTGCGCCATACGCCTGCAGGAACGCTGGTGCGGCTTGTCGGCGAAACCGGCGGCCGGACTGCGAGCATCACCGTGCGGGACGACGGACCAGGCGCGGCGGTTGCAGACCCCAGCACGTTGTTCCGCCGGTTCGTGAGGGTCGAGCACGCCAGGGCCTCCCCCGGCAACGGCCTGGGGTTGGCCTTGGTGGCTGCGATCGTTTCCGCGATGGGAGGTGACGCCCGGATCGATAGCGGACCGGGGTTCGCGGTGATCCTCACTTTTCCGACCGTCGATGTCGGCCTGAAACCTGCCTGACGGACCACGGCGTTGGTAGGATCACCGCCAAAATTACGATTCCCCAATGTGGCCGAGTGTTCGATTGTCATCGTCCTCGAAGTTTTCCATTTTCGGCGGCGGGAGGCGCGAGTTAGGTGGAGATGATCAAGCCCGTTGAAAGTCTGCCGCTCGATGTCCTCTACGGCGTGCATCGCGCCGAGCTGCTGCGCTTTCTGATCTCGCGTACGGGCGATCCGTCCGAAGCCGAGGATCTGGTGCAAGACCTTTGGCTCAAGGCAAGCCGCGTCAGTGCTGGTCCGACGGCGAACGGCCGGGCCTATCTGTTCCGAATGGCGCAAAACCTGATCGTCGACCGCGCACGCGAACGGCAACGCCGAATGCGGCGTGAGCGGTTGTGGATCGACGACGGGGCACCACCCAGCGCCGCGTGCGAGGAACGCGTCGATCCCTCGCGTGACGCCGAGAAAGCGCTGATCGACCGCGAGGAGCTCGCTCGCTTGTCGCAGGCGATCGAAACGGTTCCCGACGGAGCGCGTCGGGTCTTTGATCTGCACAAGTTGAAAGGACTGTCGCACGCGGAGGTTGCCGCCCAGCTGGGCATCTCCCACAGCGGTGTCGAAAAGCACATGGCGGTTGCGATGAAATATCTTCGTCGCGCGCTGGCCGACTGAGGGCGAACGATATGCGTGTCGTCTTTGATCGCTTAGGATTTTTCGGAAAGGCTACCGCGCAATGAGCGCGCCCCGTCAAAGTGACGATGACGTCTTCGAGCAGGCCGTTGCCTGGCACCGCGCCCTCGCGCGTGACGACGCCGATTGGGACGCGTACATGTCATGGCTCGACCAGGATCCAGCGCACCGGGTCGCCTTTGATGAGGTCGCATTGCTGGACCGCATGATCGAGGATCATGCTCCTTCGCTGCAGCGCGAAGAGGACGCGGGCGTCGCCGATCATGCCCCGCAAAACACGCGCAAGCCCCTCTGGATCGGAGGCTCGATCGCCGCAGCGCTCGCGGCAGCGATCGCCTTGCCCATGCTGACGAAGACCCCGGCCGACATGGTCTATCACGCCGCCGCACAATCTCGGAGCATCACGCTCGCCGGCGACACGCGCGTGACGCTCGCTCCCCGGTCGAGCCTTGTCGTTCAGGCTGGCGATCCGACGAGACTGCGGCTTGCAGCGGGCGAGGCCTATTTTGCCGTGCCTCATGTCGCCGGTCGCACCTTGTCGATCCGGGCGGGTGATTATGACGTTCGTGATATCGGTACGAAATTCTCGGTCAATCTTACGCCGTCCTTCCTGACCGTTGCCGTGGCGGAGGGAAATGTGTCCGTCCAGCCGCATACGGGCAACGCCGCGGCCGTTCCGGCCGGCAAACAGCTTCTCGCCGAGCGCGGGCGCGGCCGCGCTCGTCTTTCGACGGTGGTTGCATCCGACGTCGCCAGCTGGCGACGCGGCCGGCTCGTATATGCCGACGCGCCGCTCGACGTCGTCGTTGCCGACCTCTCTCGTTATACGGGCAAGCGGGTGAGCGTCGATCAAAGGCTGCGAAACCGCAAATTCTCGGGAGTGCTAGCGATTGCCAATGGTCCGGGGATGTTTCGCGATCTTGCAGAGCTCATGTCTATCTCAAGCCGCCCTGATGGTGCTGGTGTCCGCTTCATTCCTGTCGGTGAGCGCTGAAGCGGTTGCACAAGCATCGGTCCGACTCGAAAAATCTACCGCCATCACCATCGACCTGCCGGAAGGCACGCTTGAAGCAAGCGTCGCACTGCTCGCGCAGCAGGCGGGCATCGCGGTCGCGTGGCTCAGTCCGCTTCCGAAAGCCATGGTCCCGCGCCTCCGCGCGCGGCTGACACCGCTGGCTGCCCTGCGGCGATTGCTGGTCGGTACAAAACTGACGGTCACGCAGGTGGGGCCGAGAACATATCGCATCGAATCCCGCGGGAATCTGCGGCCCCGGACGCAACCGGTGCCGCGCACGCCCCGCGCTGCGCCGCCCATCGCGGTCCCGGAAGAGCTGCAGCAACAGGAAATCGTCGTCACGGCGCGAAAGATCATCGAGCCGGTCAGCGGCGTTCCGGGCGGGATTGCCGTCCTGCAAGGCGCCAGGCTTCCGGGCGGCCGCCTCGGTTTCGCGTCGACCGACGTCGCCCTCGGGCTGGAGGGGCTGTCACTGACGAATCTGGGACCTGGCCGGAACCGGCAATTTATCCGCGGGGTCGCCGACAGTCCGTTCAATGGCCCTAGCCAATCGACCGTCGCGGTCGTCCTCGACGAGGCGCGCATCACCTTCGACGCGCCCGACCCCGATTTGCGACTGGTCGATATGGAGCGGATCGAGCTGCTGAAAGGGCCTCAAGGACCGCTCTACGGCTCGGGTGCGCTGGGCGGCGTCTATCACATGGTGACGAGGAAACCCGACCTCGCCGCACATCAGTTCCACACGAGTGTCTCGACCGAGATCGTGCAGAGCGGCGGGGTAGGCGCCGGCATCGAGGGAATAGTCAACCTGCCGCTAGCCGACGATCGCCTGGCCATACGCGGCGTGGGATATGCGTCGCGCGAGGCGGGTTGGATAGACCGCGTTGGACAGAAGCGGAACGCCAATCGCGCAGAAACGACCGGGGGACGGCTGGCGGTGCGCTGGCAGCCCGATCCGGTCTGGAGACTGGACGTCGCCGGCACCCTGCAGAATGTGAATACGCGGGACAGCCGTTATGTCGTCCAGGAGGACGTGGTCCGCCGCCCGGCCGGTATCACCGAACCCAGTGACAACGACTTTTCGGCGCTCAGTGGATCGCTCGCAGGTCGTATCGGGGATTTAAGACTTCTGGTCTCTTCCAGCTACGTCCATCACGCGGTCGACTATGTCCAGGACGCGACCGATGCCGCGCCGGCGTTCGGGCGTGTCGGCCCCCTTCGCTTCAGCGACACGCGACGCTACTCTGTCCGCAATTACGAAGCGCGACTGTCGTCGGCGACGCCGGGCGCCTGGTTGATCGGCGCCTCGTACATGCGCGCTGTTAGTGATGAAACCGGAACGATTGAATCGATCAGCCGCGATCCCAATTCGGCTCAGGTGCAAAGCCGGTTGCGGCGCGTGGTGGAGATTGCCGGGTTTGGTAATGCGACCCTCAACGTCGCGCCGCGCGTTCAGGCGACTGTCGGCGCCCGCGTCTCCCACACGGCCGACGAGGACGAAACTGCGGAGGAAGCTGGCGCTACCGTCAGTCGGATCGGGAAAACGACGCTCTCCCCCAGCCTCGCCGTATCGTGGCGCCCGCCCGGCAGGGGACTGGTCTATCTGCGTTACGCCCGCGCGGTGCGCCCAGGCGGCCTCGCGCCCAATGCGACCACGCAAGCGACGCGCTTCGATGCCGACGAGTTGGGATCTGCCGAACTGGGTTATCGGGGATATCTGCACGGCGACACGCTTCGCTTCGACGTCGGCGCCTTTCATACGAGCTGGTCCGGCATCCAGAGCGATTATCTGCTTCCGAGCGGGCTGGTATCGACACGTAATGCCGGCAGCGCAGCCGTGCTCGGCGCAGAGATCAGCGTGGATTGGGACGCATCGGCAAGGCTGCGCATTTCGGCAGGCGCAAGCTATGTCGACGCCAGGCTGACGCGAAGCGAGGACGGCGTGGAAGTCGATGATCGTCGGCTGCCGATCACGCCGGATCTCAGCGCCCGGCTCGTCGCCGCCTGGCGTTTGAACGTCGGACACTGGTCGGGGTCATTGGGAGGACAAGCGAATTACGTCGGCCATGCCCATCTGACCTTCGATCCCGCCGCCGATCGCACGATGGGAGGATATGCTCTGCTGTCGGCCAACGCGCAGATGAGCAGAGACCAATGGACGGTCACTGGCCGAATAGACAATCTGCTCGACACGACCGCAGATACGTTCGCATTCGGCAATCCGTTTTTGAAGGAACGCCAGTTCACACCCCTGCGACCCCGGACCGTCACGCTGTCGGTGTCACGCTCCTGGTGATCGGACGCAGTCGGTAGGTCGCAACGTAACCGACGTGATCCGACAGCATGCTGCCCGACGCATCCCGGCCGAACGGGGTCGTGATGCGGACCGCGTCGAGCGCCATGTCGGCACCGTCGAAGTGAAGCTGCCAATCACGGGCCCGCCGCAGCGACCAGCGTGCATCGCGGTCGAGAGCACCCCCTGTTGCCGCCACCTGCCGCAGGGCGTCGCGCACCACGGGTTGTGCCGTCCAGCGCTGTACAGCGGCCTGCATCGGGAGCCGGCGAGCCGGCACCGACCCGACGTTGAGGTCTCCGGCGACGATCAGGGGGCGGCGTTCATCATGCGTTCTGGCGATAAACGCGGTCAGGTAAGCGAACTGCCGCTTCCAGGCGGCGTCGGCCCGTTCGGCTGGCACGCCCGACGCACCGCGGCTGTTCAGATGCGTGGTCAAAACGTCGATCCCGCCGGGGGCGTCCGGTGTTCCGATCGTCGCGATCATCGCGCCCTTTGCCGCGAGACAGTCGTAGCCGGCGCAGTCATAATGCGGGAATGTCTAGCTACGGACGCGGAGGATCGGGTGGTCCGACATTATGGCAAGTCCACTGCCGACAAATTTGCCCTCAGTCTCACCAACCGACCACCGCGCGGCATCGGCGAAAACCCGCTCGTCGGTAGATGGCCGGCCTTCCGTCGTTGAACCGGTTCCCGGCCCCAGCGCGGCATATCGATAGCCTGACGCGCGGATCATCTCGCGTGCGCCTTCAGTGAATGCCTCTTGGACGACAGCGATATCCGGCGAATCTCCGCGCAGGTGCATTGATCGCAGGGTAGCGGCGATGCTTTGCAGCGCAGCGACACGGCCCCCTGCGACAGGCCACGGCAACCCTTTCACATTGTAGGTCAAAAGGGAAACGCCGTGAGCGATGCGCGGCGCGCGCGATGGTATCCGCGCCGCTGGGCTGGCCCCACCACCGGCAGCGCCGGCGAGCGCGACTGCCGCTGTGATGACCAGTGCTGCTGCACCCAAACGCCCGATCATGCCTTCTGCCTCCAGCTGAGCGAAGGACGGCACGCAGCAGCAGCAGCCGCAGTCGACCATTGCCGAAGAATTTTTGATCCGCTGACTGCGGTGGGTCGCTGTGGTGCCGTTTAACCCCGTCAACGAGGGACGGGCGGTCGATGAAAGCCGGGCGAAACTATAGACGAATGCGTCGCATGACGCCGCTGGGAGCCCTCTTCTTGCGCGGCGGTGCATGAATGACGCCGAGCGCACCATCGAAGCGCCTGCTTCTCTCGATCCATGACGTCAGCCCGCGCTTCGAGTCCCAGGTCGACCGCCTGCACGACCTGTTGAGCCGCTACGCACCCGTCGATCGCATCGCGCTGCTCGTCGTCCCGAACCACTGGGGCACGTCACCGATCACACCGGGCAGCCCCTTCGCGACCAAACTACGCGATCTCGCGCACCGCGGCGCAGAATTGTTCCTGCACGGCTATTTCCATCGGGACGATAGTAAGCACGACGGTCGTCTCGCCCGCCTGAAGGCAACGCAGATGACCGCGGGAGAGGGCGAGTTCCTCGGCATCGACGAGGCCGCTGCGCGTATCAAGATGCAGGCGGGCAAGAGCCTGCTGGAAGATATCGCGGGCACCCCGGTCGCAGGCTTCATCGCCCCAGCATGGCTCTATGGTCCCGGCACCTCGGCCGCGCTCGCCGAAATGAATTTTGCCCTCGCGGAGAACCATTTCAGGGTCTGGCAACCCGGCACGGGCCGGACGCTGGCGCGTGATCCGGTGTTGACCTGGGCGAGCCGCAGCCGGTCCCGCATCCTGTCGTCCTTGGCGGCGGCGCGCACCCTTCCCTTGGCAATGCGCTTCCTGCCGACCGCGCGCATCGGCGTGCATCCGGGAGATGCGCGGGTCCCGGCGATCATGACCAGCATCGAACGCGCTGTCGCCGGGCTCGTCCAAACCCATGAACCCGCGCGCTACGCCGATCTGATGAAGGCTTAAGCCATGAAGATTTTGACCTTCCTGCACAGTTTCGAACCCGGTGGCGTCGAACGCATCGCGCTGCGGCTCGTGCGCGAGTGGCGCGCGTCAGGCTATGATGCGCCGCTCTTCATGGGCCGGACAGACGGCGCGATGCGCGACGATGTCGGGGTCGATCTCGTTTATCATAGCCCGCGACAGCCGCGGATCGGTTCGGGGTGGTGGGAAACGATCTGGATGATCGTCACGCTACCCGGCTTCATTCGACGGACACGACCCGACGCACTGTTCTGTGCGGGCAACACCTATGTCGTGGTCGCGGTCGCGATGAAACTGCTGCTGGGCCGCGCCTGTCCTCGCATCGTCGCGAAGATCAGCAACGACCTCGACCTAGCCGATCAGCCCCGAGCCGGTCGTATGGGCTACCGCCTGTGGCTCCGCTTCCAGGGGATGTTCATCGATCGGGCTGTCGCCATGGCCGAACCGATGGTTGGCGAGATCGCAGAATACCTTCGCATCGCTAGAACACGCATCGACATAGTCCCCGATCCAGCCCTCTCCGACGCCATGATCCGGGATTTGCGCAAAAAGTGTGCGCGCACGCCTACGGTCACGCAAGGTCGTCGATTTCTCGCCGTCGGACGCCTCGTTCCCCAAAAGAACGTCGCGCTCATGCTGCGCGCGTTCCAGCGGGGCGCACAGGTCGGCGATCACCTCACCATCGTCGGTGATGGACCGGAACGTCCGAAGCTCGAAATTCTGGCTGCACGGCTCGGTGTCGATCGGGCGGTGACGTTTACCGGTTACGTCGCAGATCCGACGAGCCTCTTCAGCCATTTCGACGCCCTCCTGCTTTCGTCGAACTACGAAGGTGTGCCGGCGGTCGTCCTCGAAGCGCTCGCCGCCAACTTGACGGTGATTGCGACCGATTGCAGCCGGAGCATGGCGACACTACTCGCTGATGGCCGTCTCGGATTGCTGGTGCCGCCCGGTGACACCGCGGCACTCGCCGCTGCCATTAGCGCCGAATGGCCGCCCCGGAACGAGCAGCTCAGTCTCGATCAGGCGCGGCGCTTCACGATCGAGCGGTCCGCCGAGCTATACGCCGCCAGCTTCCAGCGAGCGACACGGTCCGCGGGCGCGACGACGCTGGCCCCGACCGGCACCGCCCCCACGATCGCCTGACGATCAGCCTCCAACCTGAGAGCAATATGCCACCGGTCGTATCCGCCCTGAGCCCTGCCGCGAGCATCGATGCTCGCACCATCCTGCAGCTCGAACCCAAGCCTCTCCTGGAAGGACGTCGACAATGGTCCGCGACTCTCAGGGGCGCCTTGTCGTTGCTGATCTTTTCTGCGGTCGCGTGGCAGCTGCGCACGATCAATCTGCCGGATCTGGCCGCGATGCTGCCGAGCAGTGGCGCGTTCTGGCTGACCTTCACCTGCTATTTCCTCGCCGGGCCGGCATTGGAGTGGTGCATCTACCGGCGGCTGTGGAGTTTGCCGGCGATCGGCTTCCCCGCTCTCCTCCGCAAACTGATCAGCAACGAGATGCTGCTGAGCTATTCCGGCGAGGTCTACTTCTATGATTGGGCCAGGCGGCACCTGAAGCTCGCCACGTCGCCGTTTGCGGCCATCAAGGACGTCGCCATGTTGAGCGCGCTGGTCGGTAACGTCGTCACGATAATCCTCGTGCTTGCTGCCGCGCCGCTGTTCCGAGGCCTGTCCCTCGGCACCGATGGACGTCACCTGGCCGCCTCAATTGCGGTCGTCATCGCTTCTTCGACAGTTATCCTCGTACTGCGCCGGCGACTGTTCAGCCTTTCCCGGCCCGATCTGCGGTTCGTGATATTCGTCCATACCGCGCGGATCGCGACCACCACATTGCTTGCGGCAACGCTGTGGCATCTGCTCCTGCCCGCAGTCGCGCTCGAATGGTGGATCGTGCTTGCCGCCACGCGACTGCTGCTGTCGCGATTGCCGTTCATGCCCAACCACGATGTCGTTTTCGCCGGCGTGGCGACGTTTCTGGTCGGTGCGACTTCGCCCATCGCCGACGCCGTCACTCTCGTGGCCGCTACGTCGCTCGCTGGATTGATCCTGTGTGGCTTGCTGCTCGGCACGAGCAGCCTGGCTAGGATGCTCGCCCGATGAGCGTTCTCTTCCTACTCGCAGCGCAGGCTATGGGCTCAAGTCCTGACTTGGGAAAGAGCGCGGGTCGCTGCCGCCCCGAGGAAGATGGTTCTGCCTTTCTGGTGGAGATCGTTGGTCTGAAAGATAGCAGGGGCTTGCTGAAACTCGAGCTTTATCCGGATCGCGACGGCGACTTTCTTGCCGACGACAATGTATTGCTCGCTGCGGGCAAGGCCTTCAGACGGGTGGAAATCCCGGTGCCAAGCTCGGGTCCGGTGGCGATGTGTATCCGCGCGCCAGGACCCGGTCGCTATGCGATCAGCATTCTTCACGACCGCGACGGGGATCGACGCTTCGCATTGTCGAAGGATGGCGTGGGCTTTGCCGGCAATCCCAAGCTGGGCTGGTCGAAGCCTCGCGCGGATACCGCGAGCGCGAGCGTCGGCAACGGCCCGGTGCGTATCCGGATCATCATGAACTACCGCCGCGGGCTCGTCTCCTTCGGACCTATAAAGGACTGACCATGCGCATCGTCGATGTCTGTGCGTTCTGGACTCCTCATGGCGGCGGTGTCCGGACCTATATAGAAGGCAAGATGCGAGCGACCCGTCACAGGGGTGACGAGATCGTGGTCGTCGTTCCGGGCGAGCGCCTCGAGACGGCGGTCACGGACGGCGGCACGATCGTATCTATACCGGGTCCGCGTTTTCCCCTCGACACCAGATACCGTTACTTCAACGACGAGGAGGCGATGCATCGCGTCCTCGACGACCTGATGCCGGACGTCGTCGAGGTGTCGTCGCCTTGGGGAAGTCCCGCGATGGTCGCCCGGTGGCGCGGCACGGCGCTGCGATCGCTGGTGATGCATGCGGATCCACTCTCCGCCTATGCGTACAGGTGGTTCGGATCGATCGCAGCGCGCGATACGATCGATCGACGCTTCGAGATGTTCTGGCGCCATCTTCGGAGGCTCAACGAGGCGTTCGATCTGGTGGTGTGCGCCAGTGAGGGACTGACTGGACGCATGATCCAGGGCGGGGTCAGCAAAGCGACGACGATCCCGATGGGCGTGACTCCTGGTCTGTTCTCTCCCTCCCTGCGCAATCCGGCGCTCCGCGCGCATCTGCTCGCCCGGTGCGATTTGCCCGAGGATGCGACCCTTCTCATCGGCCTGGGCCGACATGCGTCCGAAAAGCGCTGGCCGATGGTTATCGAGGCCGTCGCGGCCGCCGGGAGCCGTCGGCCGGTGGGGCTACTCCTGTTAGGGCACGGACGGGACGAGGCGACCGTCGTCCGGGGACTGTCAGGAATTTTGTGCGGGAGGCCATAGGATGGAATGGAAGGGACCATCGATATGGCAATCGACAAGGACGTTTTGGACCAGCTTCTGGCTGGTCGTGACCCGCAGGAGCTGTTTGCAAAGGACGGTCTGCTCGACGAGCTGAAGAAGGCGTTGTCGGAGCGGATGCTGTCGGCTGAGCTCGACGATCATCTGGAAAGCGAAGGCGCCGCAGGCACCATCAACCGGCGCAACGGGTCATCGAGGAAGACGATGCTGACGGGCACATCGAAGGTGACGCTGGACGTGCCACGCGACCGGGCGGGGACGTTCGACCCGAAGCTCATCGCCAAATACCAGCGCCGTTTCCCCGACTTCGACGACAAGATCGTCTCGATGTACGCGCGCGGGATGACGGTGCGCGAAATCCGCGGGCACCTCGAGGAGCTGTACGGGATCGACGTCTCGCCGGACCTGATCTCGACCGTCACCGATGCGGTGCTGGAGACGGTTGCCGAATGGCAGGGTCGGCCGCTCGACGCCTGCTATCCGCTGGTGTTTTTCGACGCGATCCGGGTGAAGATCCGCGACGAAGGGTTCGTCCGCAACAAGGCGGTCTACATCGCGCTGGGCATTCAGCCGGACGGGACCAAGGAGGTGCTCGGCATCTGGATCGAGCAGACCGAGGGGGCCAAATTCTGGCTGCGCGTCATGAACGAGCTCAGGAACCGCGGCGTCGCCGACATCCTGATCGCCGTCGTCGACGGCCTGAAGGGGTTCCCGGAGGCGATCAACGCTGTCTTCCCCGAGGCCATCGTCCAGACCTGCATCGTCCATCTGATCCGCAACAGCATGAGCTTTGCGTCCTGGAAAGAGCGCAAGTTCATCGCCCAGGCGTTGCGCGGCGTCTACCGTGCCGAGACGCCCGAGGCCGGCATGGCTGCGCTGGAGGCGTTCGAGGCAGGCCCCTGGGGCCAGAAACACCCGGCCATCGCCATAAGCTGGCGGCGACACTGGGACCAGGTGATCCCGTTCTTCGCCTTTCCCGAGGGCGTCCGCCGGATCATCTACACTACGAACGCCATCGAGGCCCTGAATTCGAAGGTTCGCCGTGCCGTCCGTACCCGCGGCCATTTCCCCGGTGACGATGCCGCGATGAAGCTGTTATATCTCGTGCTCAATCACGCGGCGGACGAATGGAAGCGCCCACCGCGCGAATGGGGTGAGGCCAAAAGTCAGTTCGCCGTAATCTTCGGTGAGCGCTTCGTCATCTAATGACGGTAACCGGCCTCCCGCACAAAATTCCTGACAGTCCCGTCGTCCGTGCGGCGAAGGGCAATCCGCATGTTCACCTCGGTGCCCCGGTGTTTGACCGACCGCACCTCGCCACGATCCTCGCCAGCGCAGACGCACTGGTCCATGGTTGCGAAGCGGAAACGTTCTGCATGGCAGCCGCGGAAGCTCGTGCCAGCGGCATCCCGATTATCGTACCCGATCTTGGCGGGGCTGCGGATCAGCTGCGCCCCGGCTTCGGCGAGAAATACGTGGCGCGCTCGGCTGCATCGCTTGCCGACGCCATAGTGCGGCAGATTGACGCAGGCGAGACAATGTTGAGGCGCGCCTCCTCCGCCGCTGACAGCGTGACAGACATGCAAGCGCACTTCGATGCGTTGCTCGCGACCTATCGCGCCACGCGACGCGGCGCGCCGATCCTGCAGCAGGTCGCCTGACGATGTCGTGGTTCGATTACGACCCAGCGACGTGAAGCTGATCGACCGATACATCTTCGCGCAGACCTGGCGCAACTTTGCCGCGATATGCGGGATCATCGTCGCCTTGTTGTTACTCGAAAACCTCTCCCGACTCCTGCATCTGCTGGAGAACGTGGAAGAACCCATCTCGCTTCTGCTTCAGTTCCTGCTCGCGCTCGTGCCGGAATATCTTGGGCTTGGCATCCTGGTAGCGATATTCCTCTCGACGGCGCTCGCCGTTCGATCGCTGAGCCTCGCGGGAGAATGGCAGATTCTCGCTGCGACCGGCGTGTCGCCGACCCGGCTTCTCCTGATACCAATGATGTTCGGGGCGGTCGGCGCGACCGCAGAGACCGCCATCAACTTTCACTATCGACCCGTCGGAGAGCGCAGGCTCGATCAATTGTTGGACGAGGTTCGGCTCGGTCGGCACGGCGTCGGTGCGGCGATCCGCTCGATCGTCAGCTTTCCGAACGGCGTGACGGTCACGATCGACGGCCATGATCGCGCGACGGGTATGTTGACCGGGGTATTCGTTGCCATGCCCGAGGTAACGCTCACGGCTCCGCGGGCACGCGCCACCCACGATGGGTTCGGCACAATCGTGCTTAGGCTGGAGAATGGTCGAGGACTGACACGCAGACGTGACGGGTTCAACGTCCTGTCCTTCCGATATCTGACGGTTCGGATCGCAACCACAAACGAGAAGGCGTCTACCGTAAGTCTGCCCGCGCTCGATCGTCTTCCTCTGGACGAAATCGTCGAATTGGCGATGCGCGAGACCTCGAGATCCCAAACTTCAATGCCGGCGCTCGCTTCGATCGCGTCACGGCTGACCTACAGCCTCATGGCCCTCGTCGTTCCCATCCTTGGCATCGCACTGGGAGCACCGCCCATGCGCGGAAGGTCCGGGGCGGGACTCGTCTTGGGTATCCTGATGATCGTCGGGTTCGTCCGCGCGGCGTCCTTCGTAGAAAGCTCTGCGTTGCAGCGACCAGTCCTCGCCAGCGGCGTGCTGATGTTGCTGAGCGGCGGAGCAGCCGGTCTACTTTGGCGGTTCGAAATCAGATCCGGACCAGGCTTCGTAGATCGATTGATCGATCGTCAGCTCGTCAGTCCTCTCCTCTACCTTGCGAAGGGGAAGGCACGAACAACGCTCAAGGTATGGTGCTAGCGGCGACCGCTCGTTCATCTACATTGGGATTTCTAAACTGCCGCCCAACCTTGGTGCAAACTAGGGTGGCGTAGAGAGAAAAGCGTGCCCGATCCGGCACGCAGGAGATAAAGTCATGATCAGGAAGACATTGATCGCTGCCGCTACCGCTGCGCTCGCCACCGTCTCGGTCAACGCCGCCATGCCGACCACGAAGCTCGGAATGGCGAAGGCGCGAGCGATCGCGCTGAAGGCAGCGCCTGGCCGCGTCCAGAAGGCGGAATATGAGAAGGAAGGCGGCGGATGGCGCTATTCGTTCGACATCCGCCAGGGCAACCGCATCCACGAGATCGGTGTCGATGCGCACACCGGCAAGATTGTCGAGGACAAGTTCGAAGCACTGGGCGACAAGGACTGAGTTGCATGATGCGCGTGCTGCTCGCCGAAGACGATATCGACACGGCACGGCTCATCGCCGGTGACCTCACCGGCCGGGGCTATGACGTGACGATGGTCGCCGATGGCGACAGCGCGCGCAGCTATGCGATCGAGGAGCCGTTCGACATCGCGATAGTCGATCGGATGCTACCGTCGCTGGATGGCGTCGAGATCGTCCGTGCTTGGCGAGCTGCGGGTATCCGCTTGCCGGTGCTGATGCTTACGGCGCTCGGCGGCATCGCCGACCGGGTGACCGGTCTCGGTGCCGGCGCGGACGATTATCTGGTCAAGCCCTTCGCGTTGGCGGAACTGGCCGCCCGGATCGATGCGCTGCTGCGCCGGCCGCCTCTCGCCACTCAGCTGACGCGCTTTCAGGTAGGAGACGTCATGCTCGACCTCCTCTCCCGCGATGTCAGACGCGACGGTCGGGAAGTCCGCCTTCAGCCGCGCGAGTTTGCGATCCTGGAACAACTCATGCGGCACGCGGGGCAAGTCGTGACCCGCACGATGCTGTTGGAGACGATCTGGGGTTTCCACTTCGATCCGCAGACCAACATCGTCGAGAGCCATCTGAGCCGGATGAGATCCAAGCTTAACGCCGGTTTCGCCGCAGATCCGATCGAGACGCTGCGCGGGGTTGGTTACCGGATGCGACGGGATGGGTGAGCTTTGGCGAAGCGCCGCCTATCGTATCGCCTTCGTCTATTCGGCCGCATTCGCGTTGGCGATTGCGGTGCTCGGCGCCATCGTGTTCGTGGCGGCGGATGCCGCCTTCCGGCATCAGCAGGACGTCGCGCTGGCCGACGAGACAAAGCAGCTCGTGGTGGCCTATCGCGGAGAAGGGCTGTCCGATCTGCTGGATGCGCTGGCGGCCCGTAGCGACGCCAAGGGCATTGCCGCGTTCGGATACGCGATGTTCGATCGTGATGGCCAGCGCATCGCCGGTGATCTCGATACCCCTCCGCCGCCGCCCGGCCTTCACGACATCCACTTTCGCGATCCCGAGGAGGGACAGGACGCGGCACGCGCCATGACTACCATCCTGCCTTCCGGCGAGCGGTTGGTCGTCGCGATCGATACCGAGGGACTGGAGCAGATCGACCGCACCATCCTTGGCCTTTTCATAGGCGCATTTGGGATCGTGGTCATGGTCGGCATTGCTGGTGCGCTGATATTGGGCGCCTATTTGCGCCGGCGTCTTTCGCGAATCGAGGCGGCTGCGCGTGCGATAGTCGGCGGTGACCTGACGCGGCGCGTGGCGGTATCCGAGCGAGGCGACGAGTTTGACGCGCTTGGCGCGACGCTCAACGCGATGCTCGACCGGATCGAGCAACTGATGGAGAACCTCCGTCAGGTGTCCTCGGATATTGCGCACGATCTCCGCACGCCCCTGTCGCGGCTACGAACGACACTGGAGGCGGCGCGCGAGAAGGATCCGGTCGGCCAGAGAAAGGCGATCGACGAGGCTGTCACGCAGGGGGATGCGCTGCTGTCGTTGTTCGGCGGCATCCTTCGCATCGCCGAGGTTGAGGGATCGACCTTTATAGCGTTCGAGCCGGTCGACGTGACCGCCTTGGTGGACGATATCTGCGAGGCATGCACGCCAGCGGTTGACGATGGCCACCGCTCGCTGTCGTGCCAGGCCGCCCCGGGCATGACCGTGAAGGGAGACCGCGAGCTTCTGGCACAGGCAATCATCAACCTCCTCGACAATGCGCAGGCGCACACGCCGGTAGGAACGGCGATCACCATCACGGCATTTAGCGCGGGCGGAAAAGTCTGCGTCCGCGTTGCCGACAACGGGCCAGGTATCATGGAACAGGATCGCGAGCGGGTAACTCGCCGGTTCGTGCGCCTCGATCCCGCACGATCTTCGGCGGGTCACGGACTCGGACTGAACCTCGTCGCTGCCGTCGCAAAATCGCATGGCGGGCACCTCGTTCTAGAAGATGCGCATCCGGGACTGGCCGCTACTCTCGTCTTTCCGGAGCTGATTCGATGAAGGCCGGCTTTTCGCTCTTATGTCTCGCAGGTGCTCTGACAGGCTGCGCGCACTACACGCCGCTGCCGCTCGAGACCGGCGCGAACGCCTCGCTGTCTGTCCCGTCGTCGCGAGGACTGACGGCCGCGGCAGCGGAGCTCAAACGGCCCTTTCTCCAGCCGACGACGATCGATCTATCGCAACCGCTGGACCTGAACGCGATCGCCACGATCGCCGTCATCGCAAACCCGGATCTGAAGGCGCAGCGGACCCGCGCCGGCGTTGCGGATGCGCAGGCATTTGCCGCCCGGCTGCTGCCCGACCCGACTTTTAACATCGGCGCGAACAAGGTCTTGTCGGGACCCGATGTCCTGCTTGACCTTGCTTCTGCGCTCGGATTCGACATCCAGTCACTTCGGACACGCGGCGCACGGATCGCTCAGGCCGAGGCGCAAGCCCGTCAGGTCCGGCTCGATCTTGCCTGGGCCGAGTGGCAGACCGCCGGTCAGGCCCGCCTTCAGGCGGTACGCGTTGTCGGACTGGAGCGTGCACAAGCGATCACGGCGGCGTCACGGGACGCATCGCGGTTGCTTCTGACGCGCACCCTGCGCGCAGCAGGCCGCGGCGACCTGTCTGGCGATCAGATCCAGGCCGCCCGGGTCGCGGCATTCACCGCCGAGCAGCAGGCAAGAACCACCGAACGCGACCTGAACGTTGCGCGGTTCGCCCTGACGAAGCTGCTCGGGCTGCCGCCGGTTTCAATCCTTCGTCTGGCGATCACCAGCGATGCTGGCGCTCCGCCGGACGCCGATCGGCTTTTCGCCCTCGCGCGGAGCGCGCGCACCGACCTCGCCGCCCTGCGGCAAGGCTATTCCGCGCAGGAGGCTGCGGTCCGGCTCGCCATCATCCAACAATTCCCGACGTTGGACTTGACGGTTAACGCCAACCGGGATTCCGCTGGCAATGTCCTGACCGGTCCCGCAGTCGCCTTCACACTGCCGCTGTGGAATCGCAACCGTGGCAACATCGCCATTGAGCGCACGACGCGCGAGGCGCTGAAGGCGGAATATGAGGCGCGCTTGGTCCAGGCGCGGGCGGATATCGCCGCAGCAGTCGGCGGCATCGCGGTCGCCGAACGTCAGCGCGCCACGGCAATTGCTGACCTCCCGGCACTGACCCGCTTCGCGGCCGCCAGTCGCCGCGCCGCGAACCGAGGCGACCTCGCCGCAGCCACCGCCGAGACAGCCGAACAAGCTTCGCGGGACCGCGAACTCGTGGTGACACAGACAAGCCAGGACCTGGGGGAACAAATGATCGCACTCGAACTCCTGACCGGCACGCCCCGCGCGGATTGGCTGAAGTGAGCGGCCGGATTGCGATCGTACTGGTGGGCACGGCGCTCGCCTCCTGCAGCGGTTCTGGCACCGACACCCAGAAGGCTGCGGACCCGGTGGCGCTGGTCAAGCTCGCACCCGTGACGAACGGCGCGGTGTCAGAACAGACCGCGGTCTATGGCGCGGCGGAGCCAGGAGCCGGTGCCACCGCAACGCTGGTGGCTTCGGAGGAGGCGCGGATAGTCAGGATCGTGGCGCCGGTTGGGACGCGGGTCTCGGGTGGCCAGCTCGTCGTGCAACTCGCGCCCGGGCCGACCGCGAGCCTCGATCTTGTCAAGGCGAACAGTGATGCACGCGCGGCTGAGGCCGCCTATGCGCGGGCTGGACGCCTGCGCCAGGACGGCCTGGTCGGCAATGCCGAGGTCGAACAGGCTCGCGCAGCCGCCGCGACCGCCGGCGCAACCCGGTCCAGTCTTGCACAGCGCACCGCATCGCTCGCCCTGACCGCCCCATCAGCCGGCATTGTCCAAGCGGTCACCGGGTCGCCGGGCGATCTCGTCCAGCCCGGCGCGTCAATTGCGACCATCGTCCGGGATGGCGATGTTCGCGCTCGCTTCGGGATCGATCCGGCGATCGCGCGATCGTTGAGACCTGGGCAGCCAATCAGGATCGAGGGTAACGGAACCCGCGGCCAGCTCACGGTGCCGATCGATGCGGTCGATCCTGCCGTTGATCCGCAAACCCGGCTTGCCGCCGTTTTTGCGCGACTTCCGGTCGGCGCGCGGATCGGCACCGGCGAGATCCTCACAGGCGCCGTCACGACCAGCGCTGGCTCGGGCCTCCCGAGCATTCCCTATGCCGCACTGATGGACGACGGCGGCCAGCCTTATGTTTTTGTCGTCACAAACGGCACGGCGCACCGGCGCAACGTGCGGACCGGGGCGAGTGACCGCCGGACCGTTGCGATTGTTGAGGGTGTCAAGCTCGGCGAGCGGGTCGTGGTCGAAGGCGGCACGGCGATCGAGGATGGCATGAAGGTTCGCACCCGATGAGCGTCCTGTCCCGCCACGCAAACGCGCTTATTTTGGCTGCCCTCATCATCGTTGCCGGGGGTGCCGCAGCGGCGTTGCGCATCCCGGTCAGCCTGTTCCCCTTCATCAACTATCCTCGGGTGGTGGTGGCGGTCGACGCCGGCGAACGCGACCCCGCGCAGATGGCGGCGCAGATCACCCGCCCGATCGAGATCGCACTGCGCGGCGTGCCGGGCGTGACGCATGTGCGATCAACGACCAGTCGTGGCTCGGCGGAGGTTGCGCTCTCTTTCCCCTGGGGTCAGGATATGGCCGGAGCCACGATGGCGACCCAGGGAGCACTCGCAACGGTCTTGCCCGATCTTCCGGCGGGCGCGCGCTTCGAGGTGCGCCGATCAGATCCGACTTTGTTTCCCGTCCTGGGCGTCGCACTCACTTCATCCTCGCTTGATCCCCAGGCGTTGCGTCAGCTTGCCGATTTGAAGGTTCGCCCCGCCCTGCTCGCCGTGTCCGGCGTGGCCGGGGTCGATGTTCTCGGGGGAAGCGCCCGCGAGTTCGCGGTCGATGTCGATCCCGCACGCGCCACCGCACTCGGGCTCAGCCTCGCCGACGTGGCGACCGCGATCGGCAAGGACAATGCGGTTCAGGGCGTCGGGAGACTCGAGGATCGCCACAGGCTTTATCTGGTGCTGGCCGAGAACCGGCTTGCGTCGATCGCGGACCTCGCCGCCACGCCGGTCAAGGCGGGCCAGACAGCCGCTGCGGGGATCGTCACGCTTGGCCAGATCGCAACGATTACCCCATCGGTCGCCCCCAGTTACACCCGCATCACCTCGGACGGGAAAAGCGCGGTGCTCGTCAATGTGCGCCAGTCGCTGACTGGGGACACGGTCGGCATCGTCTGGGAAACTGCGGCCCGGCTCAAGACGCTGGGCCTCCCGCCGAGCGTCACCGTCACGCCCTTCTATGATCAATCGGAACTGGTGACGGGGGCTGCCAACGCGGTGCGCGATGCGATCCTGCTCGGTGCCGTGCTCGCCGGGGTGGTGCTGTTCGTGTTCCTCCGTTCGGGCCGCCTCATGCTCATCACGGGGCTGATGCTGCCGGCCGTCCTCGCGGGAACGTGCCTCGTTCTGCTCGCGCTCGGCATGAGCTTCAACATGATGACGCTCGGCGGGATGGCGGCGGCGGTCGGTCTCGTCGTTGATGATGCCGTGGTGATGCTGGAGCATATCATGCGGCGGCTCCAGGAGGGCCAGGCGTCGGACCGGCGCAGCATTCTTGACGCGGCGGCAGAAATGACCCGCCCGCTCGTCGGATCGACCACGGCCACCATGGTCGTCTTCCTGCCGCTGGCGTTCGTGACAGGCGTAACGGGGGGGTTCTTCAAGGCCCTCGCGCTGACGATGGTGGCTGCGCTCGGCCTGTCGCTGCTGTTCACGCGCTTCGTCCTCCCGATCGCGGCGGCACGTTGGGTCGGCGCCCGCGAAGCGGAGGCGGCCGAGCGGGCCGGTGGCGTCCTCGCCCGGCTCGGCCGCAGCTATGAATGGTCCGCCGACCGGGCGTTCGGGCGCCCGGCGGTGTTCGCGGCCATCGTGGCGCTGGTCTTCGTGGGGGCCGGATGGATGGCCTGGCGGCATGTCCCGTCGGGATTCATGCCCGTCATGGACGAGGGCGGGTTCATCCTCGACTACAAGGCGCAGCCCGGCGCGGCGCTTAGCGACACCGACCGACTGTTGCGCCAGGTGGAGCGGATCATCGTGGCGACGCCGGAAGTAGCGAGTTACTCGCGGCGCACCGGCGCACAGCTGGGCGGCGGGCTTACCGAAGCCGACGAAGGCGACTACTTCATCCGCCTGAAGGGCGGGTCGCGGCGTCCAATCGACGCGGTGATGACCGATATCCGCCAGAAGATCGACACCGACGTCCCCGGTCTCCAGGTCGAGACCGCACAGCTCATGGAGGACCTGATCGGTGATCTCACCGCGGTTCCGCAGCCGATTGAGGTCAAGCTGTTCGGCGATGATCCCGCGGTGCTGGCGACGGCGGCAAAGCAGGTCGGTGACGCCATCGGCCGCATCAGCGGGGTGGTTGAAGTCGTCGACGGGCTTCGGGTCGCCGGCGACACCGTGTCGATCGCGGTAAATCCGCAGCTTGCCCCGCAACAGGGTCTCGACCCGACCGGCGTCGCGGGGCAGTTGGAAACGCTGATCGGCGGCACGCAGGCGACGCAGGTCCGGCTCGGCGAACAGCTGATAACGGTGCGCGTGCGCGCGCCTCAAGCCCTGCGGTCGCGCGCAGACGAGATCGCCCGGCTGCCGCTCGTCGCACCAGATGGTCATCTCGTCCGCGTTGGCCAAGTCGCAACGGTTTCCATCGTCGGCGGCCAGAAGCAATTGACGCGCGAGGATCTGGCGCCGTTCGTAGCGGTGACGGCCCGGCTCGAAGGGCGCGACCTCGGCTCCGCGATGACCGAAGTCCGGAAGACCGTCGCCAATCTCAAGCTGCCCGCCGACGTTCGGGTCGATTATGGCGGCCTCTACACGCAGCAGAAGCAGAGCTTCGCCGACCTGACGTTGGTGTTCGTCGCCGCGTTGCTGCTCGTGGCGTTGCTGATCACCTTCTTGTTCGAGCAGCCGATGTGGACGATCGCGGCTGTAGGAACCGTGTTACTGTCGGCTGCGGCAGTCCTGATCGGCCTGTGGGTTACCGGGATCGAACTAAACATCTCGGCGCTGATGGGCCTCACGATGGTGGTCGGGATGGTGACAGAACTCGTGATCTTCCTCTTGGCCGAACTCGATCCCTCAAACCCGCTAGACGCCGCCGGCTTGCGTGAAGCCGCCGGCAAACGGCTTCGACCGATCGTCATGTCGGCGCTCATCGCGATCCTGACACTCAGCCCGCTGGCGCTGGGTCTCAGCCGTGGCGCCGGTCTTCAGCAGCCGCTCGCGACCGCGATCATCTTCGGACTGACGGCGGCCGTACCGCTCGTCCTCTTGTTCCTGCCGGCGGCGCTCCTTGCACTGCGGTCGCGCAAGAACGGTGCCGTCACCGCCCCATGATCGCCTTCCTCCTTGCCGCGGCGCTGGCCCAGGCACCGACGCTTCAGCAGCGCCTCGCGCTCCCGCTTCCCGAGCAACGCCGGCTAATGGTCGAGCGGATCCGCACCGATGTTCGTAAGAGCGCCCCAAGCGCCGCCACGCCCGCGCTTGACCGCGCGCTGGAAATAATCGGTAAGCTGCCCCGCGAGGACTTCGTGGCGCCCGAGGGTCGCCGCTTCGCCTATGTCGATACGCCGCAGCAGATCGGATATGAGCAGACGATCTCCGACCCCTATGTGGTCGCGATCATGACCGCGGCGCTCGACCTTCCGCCGGCTGCCAATGTCCTCGATGTTGGGACCGGTTCGGGATACCAGGCGGCTGTCCTTTCGAGCTTGGCTGCCAAGGTCTGGTCGATCGAGATCGTGGATCCACTCGCCAAGGCAGCGGCGAAACGCCTGAAACGAATGGGCTATCGCAACGTCGCCGTCAGAAGCGGTGACGGGTTCGCCGGATGGCCTGAGAGCGCGCCTTTCGACGGGATCATCGTTGCTGCAGGCTCTGCAACCGTACCGCAGCCGTTGATCGACCAACTCAAGCCTGGCGGTCGGCTCGTCATGCCGATTGGAAAGTCGCAGGTCTTCGAGCAGCTCCTGGTCATTACGAAGCAACTCGATGGTTCGCTAAGCCGCTGCTCGCTTGGTTGGGCGATGTTTGTACCATTGACCGGCAAGGGACAGACCCCCGATGATCCACGGGCGCTGTTCGACCGATCGGTTCCGCTGTGTCACGGCAATCCGATCACCTGAGTGGATGCTTGCCGACCCGCCGCTTGTGGCGCGCCTGCTACAAGGAAATGACGTTCGTCGCGACGCACGGTCAACATGCTATTGGAAAGCCCAATGACATCATCCGACGACGGTACGTCGATCATCGGGCCATAACTTCCGAAAAGATTTGATCGGCGATCGCAACGTAGCGCGACGATGGGAACCCCGTGAGCCAAGGCATCGAGCAACCGGTGTTCATACCCGTCATGCAACCGCGCGAAAATAAATACGGCGCGAGGATCGCCAATCCAATAATCTCTGTCGTCTGCATCGGCGAACGAGGTGACACCGTCGACCCGAAGCGCCTCGACCCATTTCGCCATTTTGCGCCGCTTATGCGCGCAACCGACGATCGTCAGCCGCTCGCCTAGCTTGCCCGCAAGGGCGAACGCCCGGATGATTCTGATGAGCTGGCGGACGTCGCCGCTGTCCCCGAATGCGATGAAGGAAGGGTCCATAAAGGCAAGACGATGCTGTGCGGCGCTACCGCAGTCCGCCCCGTTAGGTCTCACAGCAGGTTGGACGTGGCGGCCGCGGCTCGATTAACCGGGGTCTCATGCGAAGCACGGGGCAAAGTTTCTACCGACAACCCGGTTGCGAACGTTTTTTCGACCGGGCGACTGCGGCAAGGCACTCACCGTGCCGTCCGGCTGCGAGGTCATGGAAGGAGACGTTCGCCAACCGACGGGCGATACCTTGCGCACCTCGCCGGAGAACGACCGTATGCTGATAACGATGCCGCTTTCTGCGATGGTTCAGCCTGTCGGTCCGCTATCCCCGGACGTGGCAACTGACCAGTCCGCTTCCGCGCTGCCTCCGGCATCGCCGCCGACCGCCGCGACCGACATCACGCAGACCGTGCCGACGGGGCCCTCCCAGCCCGACGCGACCGGGGAGATTGTCGTGACTGGTCGTCGTCGGTCGGCAGGTGACCCGCTTGAGGCGATCAACGCGAGGTCCTTTGAGGCGACGCAGGCCGTCGACAAGGCCGTGTTCGGTCCTGTCGCTTTGGCATACAAGCGGGCCATGCCGAGCCCTGTTCGAAGCGGCCTGCGCAACTTCTTCAAAAACCTGCGCGAGCCAGTCGTTTTCGTGAACTACGTTCTGCAGCTTAAACCCGGCAAGGCCGCCGAGACTGCTGGTCGCTTCGCGGTGAACACGACGATCGGCGTGGCAGGCTTCGTCGATATGGCGAAGCGCAAACCATTTAATCTACCTCGGCGGCCGAACGGATTTGCATACACCCTGGGCTATTATGGGGTAAAACCTGGGCCTTTCATATTCTTGCCTTTTCTTGGTCCGACCACGGTGCGTGATGCCATCGGCGGGTTGATCGACCGCGCGGTCGTACCGGGTATCGGCGGACCGCCATTTAATCAGCCTGCGTATGTCGTGCCAGCAACAGGGCTGGGCGTGCTCGATCGACGGGCTGAGTTCGATGAAGACCTGCAGCGCATTCGTGCGAGCGCAGATCCCTATGTTGCGCGTCGCGATTTTTATCTTCGGAAACGGCAGCGTGAGATCGACGCGTTGCACGCGTCGTCGCCGTCACATGCCAAAGTGACCGACCCGTCCTCGGCGCCTCCGCCGGCCTCTTCAGTCATGGTGCCGATTAACCCCGCTGCGGTCAAACTAACGCAGTGTTCCCCCACGATGGATGCACCAGCGTCCTCACCGATGTTTTAAGTCGGAGCAGTCGATCGCGCACGCGGGCTGACGAATCTGATCGCAGAGGTGTAGACGATAGTGGCGAAAGACTGGCTAAGTTGATCGCCATTCGGCGGTATCGGCACATCCACTACTGCCAACAAGGCTCAGAGCTTGTCTTTAAGGGCTTTGGCAGCCGCAAATGATACTTTCTTGGAGGCAGCGATGTCCATCGGCTTCCCGGTCGCGGGGTTACGGCCCTGGCGTGCCGGGCGGTCCTTCACCGAGAACTTGCCGAAGCCAGGAATCGATACTTCCTCCCCGCGTCCGGCCGCCTCAGCGATCTCGATAAAGACGGCCTGTATCGTCGCCTTCGCCTGCGCCTCGGTGAAGTCGGTTATGGCAGCGATCTTCTTCGCGAGGTCGGACGTGTTCATACGAGGCATTCTCCGGTTGATCGTATGCAATCATAGTGGCTGCCGCTTGTGAGACAACCAAGTTGCTCGACCACATCAACGCCGGCATTTTTCGGCGGGATCGATGGGTTCGACGATCGTGAAGGAGAGGGCTGCAGGCGAAATCGCTTTCGTCCGGCTCAAGGAGTCGCGGACAGCCTTGGAATGCCGACAATCGGACAGCCAAGCCTGAGGCGCGCGTGTTGACGGATCTCCTCTCAAGCGGCACGCCTACGCGCAAAAATGCGGTGATCGTTCTAACGGGCCCGACGGGAGATCGCGTAGGTTCCGCACCCGAAAGCACGAACCTCTGCGACACAACGCCGGCCCGGTCGGTCGAGGCTTCCAACTCGCTCTTGAGTTCGGTCCTGCGATCGTTGACCTCTTTCACGACGCTTAAGCAACGGGGGCAAAAGTGGCGAGCTGCTGTTTCACGATCGATGTCGAACCCAATCTCCATCTCGCCTGCTTCCGACTTGCCGGCACTTTCGCGGCCGCGGACGTTGAACGGTTGATCGTCGAGCGCGACCGAGCATTCCACGCCTTGACCTCAAAGCAGAATCGCCACCTCGCGCTCGTGGACATACGGCATATGACGCCTCAAGGGTTGAGCAGCTTCGCTGCGTTCGGCCAGCTGTTGTTGCAGCGCGAACCGCGCGCGCTGCGCCTCGCCTTTCTCATCGTGACAAATCTGGCGAGCATGCAGGCCCAACTCGCCGCCCATGGTCGAGGAGCACAATTTTTCTTTGACGAGGATCAGGCGCGATCATGGCTGCTTGCCCATGACACCCCGCCTCTCGCGTTCCCGATTGTCGCTTCTGGCAGCGTGCTGCAGCTTGATCCGCCCCCATGTTCGATTGCTTAGAGAACAATGCAACCTCCTGCTAGTGACGGCCGAGAAGCGCGGCCGCGTGTTCCGGGATCCGAAAGTGGAGCGCCGCAGCCCAGCCGCCCGTCGCGAAAAGGAACCAAAGCGCGGGCGGAAGCTGCGGGGTGCGGACGTTCGGCGCCGTGCCCCACACGGACTCGCGATAGCGCTGCCAGACCCGATTGATCCGATGGCGATCACGACTCTCGCCCGAACCCGACCTACCCGGTCGCATAGAGCGCGATCGCCAGAGACATGCAGAAGATCGAGAGCCAGATCACGATCTGGCCGAAGATGTGGAGGACGAGCCCCATCCAGCCGTAGCGACGGCGAAGCGCGATCCCGCTCGCGACCGCGACGAAGAACGCGATGGTGACGGGCATCGAGATCGACGGCGAACGCTTCAGGCTCGCCTCGACGATCGGCACGAGACCGACCGCCATCACGGCCCCTGTACATTGTTCGGACACAGATTCACGGTAGCGGTTTGACGAGCAGCGGCATGAGGCCGTTAGCGTCGAGATCGAGGCGATCGGACCAGACATAATCGCCAGTGAGATTGATGCGGTCCCATCCAAGCGGCGAAAGCCGAGTCAGCATAGTGGGATCGATCGGCGTGCCGCGACGGCGCATTTCTTCAATCGCGCTGCCGAGATATCGGCAGTTGAACAGTATGATCGCAGCGGTGACGAGGTTGAGCGCAGCAGCCCGAGTTTGCTGGTTTTCCAAGCCACGATCACGAAAACGGCCGAGTCGGTGGAAAGCGACTGCCCGGGCCAGACTGTTGCGCGCCTCGCCCTTGTTCAATTCGGCGGTAACGGTGCGGCGCAGAGCCGGATCGTCGAACCAGCGCAGCGTGAACAGCGTGCGCTCAATCCGCCCGACCTCGCGCAGTGCCGCGGCAAGGCTGTTCTGCTGGCGGTAGGCGGACAGCTTCTTCAAGATCAAGGATGGCGTGACGGTGCGGTCACGCATCGCTCCGATGACACGTTCGATATCCGGCCAGTGGTTGACGATCAGGTCCGGGTTGAGCCTGTGACCGAACAGCGATGCGAGCCTGCCATAACGCTTCGGGGGTTCGAAGGCGTAAAGGCGCCGATCTGACAAACGGGGAATGCGCGGCTCGAAATCGAGCCCGAGCAGATGCATCGTCGCGAACACGATATCGGAAACGCCGCCCCCATCGACGTGCAGCGCGGTTAGATCAGCGTTGCTATCGTGGCCGAGAATGCCGTCGAGCGCATGGATAGCTTCCCCTGCCGTACCGGCGATCACAGTCTGGTGAAGTGGCGCGTACCGATCGGTGATGGTGGTGTAGATCTTGACCACCGGGTCGCGACCATAATGCGCATTGACCGCTCCGCCGGCTTCACCCGGGCCGCCTAGGTAAAAGGCCTGACCATCTGCCGACGCCCGGTGCCCCTGCCCGAACCATGCGGCGATCGGTTCGGCGTGGATGGCATCGGTCAGACAGGCGAGCGCTGCTCGAAAGGTTTCCTCGCGCATGTGCCATGTCTGCATGCGCAGCAGCGCCCGGCGTGACCCTGCGCCGCATACCTCGGCCATGCGCGACAACCCGAGATTGGTCGCCTCGGCAATTAGGGTGGCGAGGAAGGCGCGCTCGTCAGCAGGCGGCAGCCCGGTTGAAACGTGACCGAAATGCCGGGTGAAGCCGGTCCAGTGTTCGACCTGGGACAGCACGTCGGTGATACGGGTAGCAGGCAGCATACCGTAACAGGCGAGCGTCAGGTGCCGCCCTTCATCTTGCCTGCCGTCATCATCCTTCTGCTCTTTGGGAAAGCGTAATCTCTCCCCGGCGAATAGGGCGGCATCACGCCCGTCCAGATTGCGGGCAACGCCGCGCAAGGCGCTGTCGAGTTGCTCAGCGCGCTGATCGAGCCATGCATGTGGGTCGCCGAGTGAGAACGGCGGTTGGACTGTTGCGCCTGGCGATGGCGCAAGCAGCACGTCCAATGACCGATGCATCCGCGACGTCGGCACCCAGATATCACCCGATGCCAGCGCATTGGCGAGCGCGCCGTAAGTCGCCATCTCCCAATGCGTCCGGTCGATCTTTCCTGCGACCACGACATGGCGTTGCCAGCGCCGCTCGACATGACCGAGCGGAACGTCGGCGGGAAGGGGTTTGCGCCAGTCGCCATCGAGATCCGACAGGACCATCATCGCATTGCGCAATGTCGCGGTGCCGGCCCGGCCGTAGAAATCGAGCGCTTGCAGAAACTGTGGTCCTGCCCGCTTGAAGGTTCGGTACTCGGCTGCAACCTCACTCAGCACATCATCCCTGTGAGGTGCGGCGGTACGACGGATGATCGCCGCATCCGCATCGAGCATTTCTAGAGGCATGATATCCCTGATGGCAGCGCCGATATCTTCACCAGCGCGTGCTGCTCGGCTGATCGTTTCCAGCACCATGGCGATGCGCATCAGCCGGTCGCGTCCCTCGCGTCCCGAAACCGCGACCCGCTGTTCCAGGCGTTTGCGCGCACGAAGGTGAGCGCGTCCCATCAAGGCGCCGAACATGGAGATCGCCGCGTCGGTAAGCGTGGCCTCCAACTCGCGCAGCGTGGCCAGCAGGATGACCCGCCTGCGGGCAGATCGCATCTGTTGGAAAGCCTGGGCGGTATAGCGCACACCTTCGCGAGCGAATTGCGTCAGGCGTGGTTCGTGCCGGGGATCGATTGGAACACGGGAAATGCCGGTCCAGCGGATCAGTGCGATCTTCTCGAGGATTTCGGCGAGCGAGGCAGACGCGACGCGAGGCTCCGGTTCGCGCAGCCAGGAAAAGCGGCTTTGTCGGTCGTGCACCTTGTCGTCCACCAGCGTGTCGAGACGCTGACGCATCTCTGTATCGAGCGTGTCGTCGACCGCGTCGACCAGATCGGTTTCCGCCCGAAGCATCGCCTCGGCTGCCATACGCTCCACAACGCTGATACCGGGAATGACGACGCGCCGGGTGCGTAGTTCGCCCAGCAGTCGGTCTAGCAGAATGCACCCGTCAACGAAGGGCATGGCTTCGATCGCCAGCCACGCGGTCATCGAAGTGCGAACTGGCTGGCTCAGATCGGTAAAACCAAACCGGGCTTTGATGGCGGCAAGCTGATCGTAGCGGGTCGGTGTACGCCGCGCGAAGTCGGCGATGACGCCCGCATCAACCCCAACCTGGTCGGCGATATGGTCGAGCATGATCGCCGGCAACAGCTCGCCGGTGCGCAGATGTCGTCCAGGATAGCGCAGACAGCAGAGTTGCAGGGCATAGCTCAGCCGGGTCGCTGGAGTTCGCGCGATACCGATCGCGACCAAGTCTTCGGCATCGAGAGCATGATGTCGCACCACCATCGTCTCGGTATCAGGCAGCGCCAGCAGTGCGGCGCGCTGCCGCTCGGTCATTGGAATGCGAGCAGGCACGTTTGATCCTCCAAAAACCTCTTGCCTTTTGCTCGCTTAATGAAAGAGGATTGTGAAAGGCGGAAGGCGGCGGGAATCCGTGCATGCTGTTTCTGCCTCCGGATACGGCCGTTTGTGAAAGACTCAGGATGACCCGCGAACCCTATCTGATCGGCTATGCCCGTGTGTCGAAGGGCGACGACCAATCGAATGCGGCTCAGCGCCACGCACTCGATGCGGCGGGCTGCAGGCGAGTATTCGAGGAGACCGCCAGCGGCGGTCGATGGGACCGACCTAGGCTTCTGGAGATGATCGGCCAGCTGCGCGAGGGCGACGTGGTCGTCGTCTGGAAGCTCGACCGGTTGTCGCGCAGCCTGAAGGATATGCTGCACATCATGGAGCGGATCGAGCTGGCAGGTGCAGGCTTCCGCTCGTTGACCGAAGCAATTGACACGACCACGGCCGCGGGGCGCATGATGATGCAAATGATTGGCAGCTTTGCCGAGTTTGAACGCGCAATGATCCGCGAGCGCACTAGCGCCGGCCTCGCCCAAGCCCGTGCAGAGGGACGGATTGGCGGGCGCCGGCGCAAGCTCGCGGAGAAGCAGCGTCGTGAAATTGCTGAATCCGTCGTCTCCGGACGTAAGTCAGGTGCCGAAATGGCCCGCCTTTATGGTGTCAGCGAACCTACCGTTTCGCGCATCGTGGCCGCACATCGGCAAAGCATAGAAGTCACAGCGGCGTAGGTGTTCCCGGACAGCGATGAATCGTTATCCGACCTTTTAAGCGATGCCTACAGCCGGCATTACGCGGTGTTACAACCGTACAGCTATTTACCCGCCGTCTCACGAAAGAGCCGAGTTTGAGACGTTACATGGACCGCAGTGGGGGACGACATTCTTCGTGGAAGATGATCCACGGGGTCGCAGATCGCCACGGCATAAACTATCCATCAATTTAGGAGATTTTACCATATGACCCCAACCGAAGCACTGGCGCGCCTACGGGATGGAAATCGCGCATTCCTGAACGACGAGCCGCTTCAGCCGTCACTCGATCGAGAGAGCCGCTTAGCCCTGGCCGGAGGGCAGAAGCCGTTCGCAGCGTATGTCAGCTGCTCCGACAGCCGAGTGCCTCCCGAGTTGCTGTTCGGGCGGGGATTGGGTGAGCTGTTCATCGTCCGTAACGCCGGTAACACGCTTGACGTCGCCGCGATGGGCAGCCTGGAGTTCGCGGTCAGCGTGCTGGGCGTGCCGCTTATCGTCGTCATGGGCCATGAAGGCTGTGGTGCGGTTAACGCTGCGATGTCGGTGGTGAACAAGGGAGCGCGCTTCCCCGGCAACATCGGTAAGATGGTTGAGCCGATTATTCCCGCGGTGCTAGAGGCCGCCCGGCTCGATGATGCCACGCTCGAAGGAGCCGTTCGCCAGAACGTCGCTCACGCGGTGCGCGAATTGCGAGAAGACTCCGCGCCAACCTTGATAGAGGCGCAGGCCAGCGGCAGGCTGCTTGTCGTGGGAGCCTATTATGCGCTGGGCACCGGTGAAGTAGATTTTTTTGATACCGGTGCTGGCTCGAGTGCATTCAAGACTTCCTAGCTCCTGGATATGGAGCCATGCCCGAAGGGCCCGCTGTCTACGTCCAGGTCGCGCAGGTCTGTTCCGCGAGTCTCACGACCAAAGCGAGCGATCAGTGCCAGCGCAAGAGTGGTAGGCAGCATAATCGCAATGGCTGCCGAACCCATGCTCGGCACCAGCGCGGTGATAGCGAGCCCTTGGGCACCCACTCCCCCGGCCTTGGTGCAGGCGGCCACCCATCCTGTTGCTCTGCCCCGCACGTTCAGCGGGAAGCTTTCCGCCGCATAGGGTAGCAGGATGGCGAGAATGCCATTCGAACCTACAATGAGCAGGGACACTGGCAACACCGGGCTGCCACGTCCCGCGACCTCCAGGTGAACAACCAACCCCAGCCCCACCATAGTGATCGCGATCATCGTCACGAGAGACCACTTCGTGCTCCAACGACTATAGAGGAACGCGCATAGGAAGACCGTCGGGAAGGAGATGAGTGCCGACTTTGCCAGCAGGGTGCTGGCGACGGTAACCGAATAGCCCTTTTCCTGGAGGTCGCCCGGCAACCAAAGAAGCAGCCCGAAATTGATTAATCCCCAACACAACGCTGCCAAGCTCAGCGCCACAAGCTTGCTCCAGAGGTGGAATCCAGTGAGGTACCGGCGACTCGATCGCGGGGGCTGCGACGATGCGGTCACCTTCCGCGCAGTCGCGCCGAACCGTCGCATGACTGTCTCGGCTTCCGCTATTCGCCCGCGTGCGATCAAGAACTTAGCCGATTCAGGAATGAAGTTGCCGAGCACAACCAACAGCAGGCCGGTCGGCAGGTTGAGGAGAAACAGGATGCGCCAACTGAAGGTGCCCTGCCAAAGGGCTGATGCCCCACTTGCCGCGAAGTAACCGCCGACTGCACCCAGACCGCCGACCAGCACCAATGCCCAGCCCCGATGGCGGGTCGGCATCATCTCGGCCAGCAGAGCATAGGTCACCGGCAGCATGCCTCCAGCCGCGGCCCCCATCATGAAGCACATGCCGATATTCCAGGCTAGGCTAGGCATGGCGCCGCAAATAGCAGTGCCCACGAAGAACACGGCTGAAAGCAGGATGGTCGCCTTCCGCCCATAGATGTCGGCGAGGAATCCCCACACCACCGAGCCCACCACAGTTCCGACGAGCGCGAAGAAGGCGACGAGCGACGCGGTCGCTTTCGATACGCCGTACTCGCTGGTCATGCCGGGGATCGCGAACCCGAGTGCAGCGGGCTTCATCACGTCCACCACGAGCGCGATCACGAGGATGGCCATAAGGCCGAAATGGGCTGCGCCAAGCTGCGCATCTTCGGGCGCTGCGACGACGATGTCGGCGGTCGACGTGCGATGCGCGCTCAGGTTGCGAGGCAAAAGACCATAGGCCGCCACGAAAAGCCCCCCCACGATCAGAACCATGCCCACGACCATCGAACTGGTCATCGGCATGCCGGCCAAATGATAGTGCATCTGTCGTCCCATCGCGAACATCGGCAGGTGCGTGCCTACCCCCGCCGTGACCGCCAAACATCCCAGCACAAAAGCCCAGATCGCCTGCCGGTCCGAGAGCGTGCTCCCCATGGTACTCATCCGATTGTCCCCTTTGTCCCGGTTGGCCTCGCCGCGCGCATGGACGCGTGGAACTCAACGCGTCGAAACAGCAGGTCAAGATCTTCCCGGCTCACATCGAAGGTTTCTCCGAGGTCTGTGAGCGCACGGTCGATGTCTGCGGGATGCGGTATGCCCAATTCGGACTTCGCAAGTTCGTTACCTACGATCGGAATAGGGCGGTGCGGATACGAATGGCCCGAAGCCCTGTGGAACGCGATGCCAGTCAGGATCAGAATAAGCGAGTTGATCCCCACCGGCACAAACGGGAACGCGTAACCGGCGCCCAGCACCGCAGGGCCTCCGATCACGGCCGTCAGCGCGGCAGCCCCACCGGGCGGGTGCAGACAGCGGAGCAGCGACATTGCGAGGATCGCCCCGCCCGGCAACGCCAACCGCCAGATAGGGTATGGGCACGAACCGGGCCGCTGTTACGCCGACCAGCGTCGAGACGACGTTACCACCCACTACCGACCAGGGTTGGGCCAATGGACTCGCCGGCACGGCGAAGACCAGCACCGCGGACGCGCCGATTGGGGCCACCAGCAACGGGAGCGGTATCCATCCGTGCAGGGCCACCGCGCTCACCAAGCTCGTCAGCGTAACGCCGATCACCGCGCCGACGCACGCGAGAAGCCGGTCACGCAGGGTCGCACCAGCGAGGATGGGCACAAAAGGCAGCGCTAGCTTCATATTTTCAGATCACCTATCTGGACGATCAGACGTCGATGGGGACGTGGATGACCGGTCATGCTAGGTTCGGTCGACCTCTGCGCGCTTGCGGGCGCTCCGGACCTTGAGCAGGTCATGGCGCGAGAGAATGCCGAGAACCCGATTGGTGCCCACCTCGACAATGGGAATGCGCCCGACCCCGCTCTCGACCATCAAATCGGCAACTTCGCCGATCGGCGAGTGTAGGTAAGCGATCTGCTGCGACGAGTCGGATAGCGCTTCAGCAAGCGACGTATCCGGCAGTTCACCTTCTACCTGCCAACGCAGAGCATCGGACCTGGACACCATCGCAACCAGTCGTCCACCTTCGTCCACCACGGGATATGTTCGGTGCGTCGCGCCGTCCCCGAAATAGGCCACGGCATCCTTGATCGACATCGCCCCCGACAGAACGGTGGGATCGGGTGTCATCACCTGCTCCGCTTGCAGGAACTCGTGCGGATCGATCGTATATTCCTGGAGAATGTGGCGGCCGCGCCGAGCGATCTTCTCGGTGAGGATCGACCGGCGCATGATCAGGACGCTGATCGCATAGGCTCCGGTCGCAGCGGCGATCGTCGCCGGCAAGGCGTCGAAATGGCCAGTCAGCTCGACCGCGAACAGCGCGCCGGTTAGTGGTGCACGCATGGCACCGCTCATCATCCCCGCCATGCCTACCATTGCCCAGAACCCTACCGACCCGGGCAGGAACTGCCCAAGCAGGGCACCCAGGGCGCCGCCCATGATCAGCAAGGGCGCAAGAACGCCGCCCGACGTTCCCGAACCCAGAGCGACTAGCCACACGATCGCCTTCACGACCAGCAGTGCCAGGATGACCCGCACCGCCAATGATCCGTCGAGCAGTGCCTGGATGTTTGAATAGCCCGCGCCAAGGACGCGGGCGTCGATCAGGCCCCCGATCCCGACGACGATACCGCCCAGCGCCGGCCACCACATCCAATGCACGGGCAGCCGGTGGAACGCGTCCTCGATGCGGTAGAGTAGCGCGGATAGCAGAGCCGCCTCTAGCCCGACCAGGACACCCATGCCCAGTGCCAGGCCTCCGGTCGGCCACCACGCCTGCACGGGTGCTGCCACGAACGGAAAGAGCGGTGCGGCCCCCAGCAGCATGGGCCGCCAAGCAAATGCCACCAGCGTTCCGATGACCACGGGAACGAAGCTACGGGGCTTCCACTCGAATAGGAGGACCTCGATCGCCAGCAGGATCGCGGCGATCGGCGTACCGAATATGCCGGTCATGCCGGCCGCAGCACCGGCAACCAGCAGGGTCTTCCGCTCGGCCGCGCTCAGATGAAAGCATTGAGCGAAGAGCGATCCGATTGCACCCCCGGTCATGATGATCGGACCTTCCGCTCCGAACGGACCCCCGCTGCCGATCGAAATCGCCGAGGACAATGGCTTGAGGATCGCGACCTTGAGCGACAGACGGCTTTCACCGTAAAGAATGGCCTCGATCGCCTCCGGGATCCCGTGCCCCTTGATCTTTTCCGAGCCGAAGCGCGCCATCAGGCCGATCAGCAGACTACCGATAACCGGTATCGCGACGACCGCCAGGCCGGCATGCGCGTTCACGATTTCAGCGGGTGCGGCCGATATCCTGCCGAACCAGAAGAGGTTGGTGGCGAGCGCGATGAGCTTCAGAAGAACCCAGGCTCCGAACGCAGCGCCGGTGCCGACAACGACAGCCGCTCCGGCGAGCATGATCATGCGCCGGTCGGCGCTATGATCGGCAAGCCGCTTGGGTTTTGGAATATTGATTGTGGAAGCCGTCATGCACACTCGCCGGTTCAGGAACGGCAAACGTCTATATCGTGACACGATATACTTCAACGCTTAGGATGTAATTGATGATCGATCGGGATGAGCTGACTGACGCCGACTATGCCGCGCTCGCGGATTTTCGGTATGCGCTTCGGCAGTTTCTGGCGTTCAGCGAACGCGGCGCGGCAAGCTGCGGTCTGACGCCTCAGCAACACCAGGCGCTGCTCGCCATCCGGGGGGCTGCGCACGCGAACGTCAGCGTCGGCTACGTCGCCGAGCGTCTGGCCTTGAAGCCGCATAGCGCGACCGGGCTGGTAGATCGTCTGGAGACGCTTGGCCTGGTCACACGTCGGTCATCCCCCGACGACGGCCGACAGGCCTTGCTCGCACTGACGCAGAAGGCTCAAACGCTCTTGCGGGAGCTATCGGAGACGCATCGCGAAGAGATCGTGCGACTTCGGCCCATGCTGACTGAACTGCTCGCACGCGTGGATTAATCCAATTTGCAAATCGCTCCAGTTGCGATATGTATCGCAATACGATATATATTGCGCATCAAGGAGTCGGCGAGATGCAGTTGATTCTCATGGTGGTTGAAGCGATCGGCCTGGTCGTAGGCAGCCTTGCGACAGCGGTGCTGCTTTGCTGGTTTCTCTGGTACGCGTTCCGGCTCGTGCTGCATCCGGAATGGGGCGTATCGGTTGTTCTGATGCTGCTTTTGCTCGCCTTCGCGGGAGAGCTCCCGAAAAGCCCATTTCTGGATATGACATTGACGTTCGCAGTGGTCGCCGCGGTGCCCCTTTGGTTCGCGGGGCACGCTTGGCGCAAGGAAAGCCCACAGCACTTGGTCAAGCCGCCTGAGCAAGGCGTCGCACCTTCACCCAGCAAAGCGACCGCACCGACAGAAACCGTGCATTCGCCTCGATTGTACCCCGCGATCACGGCCTGCATCTGTGAAGAGCGCTCGCCAACGCGCGAGGAAATCCATGTCGTCGCTTCGCGCCTTTGGCGAGAAGGGTTTGCGCAACGCTTTGGCTCGCAGACTATGCCGGCGAGTTTCGCTGCGCGACGAATGCTGGTGCGGGCCGCTACCGCAGCCCTGAGTGGCCGGGATGTAGAAAGTACGCCTACGCAAGGTGCTGTAAGGGTCTGAAGAGCTCCGACCGCAACGGCACTCCGTGTCTGCCTGCGCGGCTCGCTAAGGTTAGAACTCCGCTTCACAATGTCGGCTGCCAAGATCGCTAACCAGCCGGTCATGACCGCCATAGGACAGTTGGTGCCAAAAAGCACAATGTCAGGCTACCGTGAATCTGTGTCCGAATAATGCACAGGGGCCGGGTTCGGCCAGCGTCTTGTCGCGCTCGAAGAGGGCATGCTCTGCATCGGTCAGCCCACCCGCCTCGCGGGCGATGGACACCAACAAGGAGCCGAGCTTGATCCGGCCTTCCGGTTTGGCGGCCTGTTCCAGGATGACGCGGATTACGGCCTCGGCACTTCAGCCATGCTTGGCCGCGCGCACCCGCAGCGCGCGATGCACTTCGTCGGGGACGTTGCGGATTGTGATGGATGCCACTGCTTGCACTCCATTAATGTGCTTTAAAGGATATCATTTTTTAGATATGCAATCAAGCTATCCCTTCACTGAGCTTTCGTGACGTGTCGCGTACCTCGTCATGGGCTATGATCGCATCGCCACTGAGGCAAGCTGGTTCGTCCACCACGACGATCATGTCGCCGTAGCGCAACCGCTTGTAGGCGGGCTAATAGTATGCGCTGATGCAGCGCCAAGCGACGGCTAGATTAGAATCCTGCGCACGGTTGCATTTGTATTTTTTTGTAGCGAGAGGAGATCAGCATATATCTTCCATCGACCTAGAAATCGAGATCGACGGTCCAGTTCAGGCGGTATTTAATATCATTACCCAAGCGCGCTACTGGCCCGAATGGCATGTCCTAACCCGGGCGGTTACGGGTACCATCCAGCGGCCTTTCCGTCCCGGAGACAAGTTCACGGAATTTATCCGCACTGCGGAGGGCACTCAATGTCCGCCGTCAGCACCAATGGCACAGATTTGAGGTTGTGATTTAAGGAGGATCTGGGCTTCGTCGTAGTGACGAAGGAACGAAGATGAAGCCCAGATCCTGCGATGTAAAATCGCCCGCCAAGGCCCCAGCAGAGCGGATAGTGAAGCCCAGATCCACCGCGCACAAATCTTGGCGTTCAAGATTGCATCCGCTGGTGATGAGGAGAGGACGAGCAGGAACACGTCGGTCGCGCGGCCCCTTGAGAGAGGGACAGTCTGATGGACACGAAGCAGAAGGTGCTCGTTGGAGCGGCCGTCGCCAGCACCGCGGCAGCCGGGGCCGCGTTCGCGTTCAAGTCCGCGGGCACGGATTCGAAGCTCACCAAGGTCGCGTGTCCGCCGTCAGCACCAATGGCACAGATTTGAGGTTGTGATTTAAGGAGGATCTGGGCTTCGTCGTAGTGACGAAGGAACGAAGATGAAGCCCAGATCCTCCAATGTAAAATCGCCCGCCAAGGCCTCAGCAGAGCGGGTAGTGAACCGTGGATTTGAGGGATGCACAGCTCCCTGGGGTCGATTGTCGTTAGCGGCAAACCATTGAACATCGGGTATGGTCAGTTCCGTCCGCTCACGGACGTGCTGATCGGAAAAGCGCTCTCTACCGCCACAAGCGGTGTAGAGGGCGACTAGGTGCTTGGTCGCAAGATCCTTCTCCAAGCTGCGGGCACCCGCAATTTGGGCGAAGCTCGATCGCCCCAATAGGGAGCCGTAGCGCTCAGGGCTGACGCGCTCTCCGTCCAGCTCCCTATCCTCAATGAGACGATCTAGTGCGAGAAACAGGGCATCCACCCACCACCGCTCTACCCGCTTGCCGGCAAAGTCGGATAGGTGGCCAATCCTCTCGTGCGCAATCGCCTCGGTGAGCATAGGGGCCTCGCCCTAGCCCGGCAATCTATGGCACCTGGGCGCATCAGAAGCGACTCTTGGACGAGCATGTTTGAAGATCTGGCCGCTCGCGGCTTCCAAATTGAGTTTCACCATACATTCCCCAAGTGGCATGCCGTCTGACGTGAGTTTCGCCTGAATCCGACCGCAGGACAATCATTTTCCGTCCCGAGCGGCGTCGTCGGGCGCGCAAGGCGCTGAGACAGGGCAGATCGGCCCGCGAAGCCGCCGTGTTGTGCCCTGGTGGCGGTGTTTTTCAGCGCAGCGGACAGACCCATCCTGCCGTTTTCGTTCAGTTTGGGCGTGGATGGCGGTCATGCGCATAGCGGAGGCGCTCGCAATCGGCGGATGGCGGCGAGGATGGCGCGGACCATCGGACCGGTGACGGCCACCTCGGCCAGCTGGAAGGTGATGGCGCGGGCATGGCGGACGACACGTGCCCCGATCTTGATCAGCTTCAGTTGCAGGCTGGTCAACGACCAGTCGGCCATCGTCTCGGGCAACTCGATGCAGCGCAAGAAGATGGCCAGGTTGTAGGCCAGCGCATGCAGTTGCAGTCGCACCTCATTGTCGCGGAACTTCCGGCATGACAGCCGCGTCCAGTGGAAGGCATATTTACCTTCCTTGATGTGCTGCTCGGCGGTGCCGCGCTGGTTATAGAACCGCACCACCCAGTCGGGCTCCATCGGCAGGTTGGTGACGATGAAGCCGACACGCGGGAACAGTTCGCCCGGATGCCATTCGATCTTGGCGATCACCCGGCGTTCCTTGTCCCAGGATGCCGCCTGATACTCGAAGTCTTCGTAGAAGCGCTTGACCTTGGTCAGCGAAGGTCGCCCGACAGGGCGCGTCAGCCGATGCGCGATCTTCTCGCGCAGGACGTTGTTCGCAGGCAGCCGGATGGCGTAGAAGAATCGGGCTTCTTCCAGCCGCTCATAGATCGCGGGGATCGCGTAGGCGGCGTCAGCCCGGAAGAACCGGCCGCAAAGGTCGCGCTCCGCGTAGCGGGCGATGACGGGGTCGAGAACGTCCCGCCAGCCATCGGCGCTGTGGACGTTGCCATGGCGCAAGGCGCAGCGCTCCAGCATGCCGAACTGGTTGAACAAAAAGTTCGGGTGATAGCAGGTGCAGTCGAAATGCCCGTTCCAGGCCGCGCCCTCCTGATCGCCATGGGTGGGGCTGACCGAACTGTCCATGTCCAGAACGATGTACTTCAGCCCGTTACGGTCATGGAACCGGTCGATCCATTGGCCATTCAGGTCGGCCAGCGCGGCACGGTTCTCGGGCTGTGCCAGTGTCTCGGTCTCGAACCGTCCCATCTGCGAGGCCGAGGCCGCTTGCGCATCGACAGCCCTTCCACCCACGACCTGGCGCATCACCGGATCGAGGGCCAGGCGGTCGGCGTCGTTCACATCCTCGTATCCGGCCAGTCGCCCGAACACCGATTGCCGGAACAACCCGTCAAGCCGGTGGACCGTGTTCTTGCCGCGCCGGGTGTCGCGCAATGCTTTTGCCGCCAGATCGGACAGCCCGAGCGCGTCATCCAGCTCGCGCATCACCAGCAGGCCGCCGTCGGAACTGAGCTGCGCACCTCGGAACTCCACATGCACCCGGCGGTCGAACTCGACCCGATCTGCCCGCTTCGAACCCGCACCCTCTGGGTGATCCATCAAACGCGCCCCTCACGGCCATCAACACCATGATTTATATCGGAAATATTGAGATCCTGACAGCAAAATCAGCGATTTACTTGGGGAATGTGGGTGAAGGACATCCGCCGACAGACCCGGCGCCACTTTTCGGCCGAGGACAAGATCCGCATCGTGCTGGATGGCCTGCGCGGGGAAGACAGCATCGCCGAGCTATGCCGCAAGGAAGGCATTGCCCAGAGCCTGTATTACACCTGGTCGAAGGAGTTCATGGAAGCTGGCAAGCGCCGCCTGGCCGGCGACACCGCCCGTGCCGCGACCACCGGAGAGGTCCAGGACCTGCGCCGCGAAGCCCGGGCCCTGAAGGAATGCGTGGCCGATCTGACACTGGAAAACCGTCTGCTCAAAAAAAGCATGGTCGCGGATGGGGGCAACGACGAATGAGGTATCCCGCATCCGAGAAGCTCGTGATCATCAGAACCGTCGAGCAGTCGCACCTGTCGGCCAAGCGCACGCTGGACCAACTCGGCATCCCTCGTCGGACATTCTACCGCTGGTATGATCGCTACCTCGAAGGCGGGCCGGAGGCGTTGGAAGATCGGCCATCGGCGCCGAGCCGGGTGTGGAACCGCATCCCGGCGGGCATCCACGACCAGATCATCGAGCTGGCGCTGGAACAGTCTGAGCTGAGCCCCCGGGAACTGGCCGTGCGCTTCACCGATGGGCAGCGCTACTTCGTGTCGGAATCCACGGGACTGTCAGGAATTTTGTGCGGGAGGCCATAGGATGGAATGGAAGGGACCATCGATATGGCAATCGACAAGGACGTTTTGGACCAGCTTCTGGCTGGTCGTGACCCGCAGGAGCTGTTTGCAAAGGACGGTCTGCTCGACGAGCTGAAGAAGGCGTTGTCGGAGCGGATGCTGTCGGCTGAGCTCGACGATCATCTGGAAAGCGAAGGCGCCGCAGGCACCATCAACCGGCGCAACGGGTCATCGAGGAAGACGATGCTGACGGGCACATCGAAGGTGACGCTGGACGTGCCACGCGACCGGGCGGGGACGTTCGACCCGAAGCTCATCGCCAAATACCAGCGCCGTTTCCCCGACTTCGACGACAAGATCGTCTCGATGTACGCGCGCGGGATGACGGTGCGCGAAATCCGCGGGCACCTCGAGGAGCTGTACGGGATCGACGTCTCGCCGGACCTGATCTCGACCGTCACCGATGCGGTGCTGGAGACGGTTGCCGAATGGCAGGGTCGGCCGCTCGACGCCTGCTATCCGCTGGTGTTTTTCGACGCGATCCGGGTGAAGATCCGCGACGAAGGGTTCGTCCGCAACAAGGCGGTCTACATCGCGCTGGGCATTCAGCCGGACGGGACCAAGGAGGTGCTCGGCATCTGGATCGAGCAGACCGAGGGGGCCAAATTCTGGCTGCGCGTCATGAACGAGCTCAGGAACCGCGGCGTCGCCGACATCCTGATCGCCGTCGTCGACGGCCTGAAGGGGTTCCCGGAGGCGATCAACGCTGTCTTCCCCGAGGCCATCGTCCAGACCTGCATCGTCCATCTGATCCGCAACAGCATGAGCTTTGCGTCCTGGAAAGAGCGCAAGTTCATCGCCCAGGCGTTGCGCGGCGTCTACCGTGCCGAGACGCCCGAGGCCGGCATGGCTGCGCTGGAGGCGTTCGAGGCAGGCCCCTGGGGCCAGAAACACCCGGCCATCGCCATAAGCTGGCGGCGACACTGGGACCAGGTGATCCCGTTCTTCGCCTTTCCCGAGGGCGTCCGCCGGATCATCTACACTACGAACGCCATCGAGGCCCTGAATTCGAAGGTTCGCCGTGCCGTCCGTACCCGCGGCCATTTCCCCGGTGACGATGCCGCGATGAAGCTGTTATATCTCGTGCTCAATCACGCGGCGGACGAATGGAAGCGCCCACCGCGCGAATGGGGTGAGGCCAAAAGTCAGTTCGCCGTAATCTTCGGTGAGCGCTTCGTCATCTAATGACGGTAACCGGCCTCCCGCACAAAATTCCTGACAGTCCCGAATCCACGGTTTACCGCTTGTTGAAGGCCCACGACCTGATCACCAGCCCGGCCTATGTCGTGATCAAGGCTGCCGATCAGTTCCACACGAAAACCACGCGGCCGAACGAGATGTGGCAGACCGACTTCACCTACTTCAAGATCATCAGGTGGGGCTGGATGTATCTGTCGACCGTGCTCGACGACTTCTCGCGCTACATCATCGCCTGGAAGCTGTGCACCAACATGCGAGCCGAGGACGTCACCGACACGCTGGACCTCGCCCTGGCGGCTTCTGGTTGCGACAGCGCCACGGTGCTGCACAAACCCCGGCTACTCAGCGATAATGGCCCCAGCTACATCGCGGGTGAGCTGGCGGAATACATCGAGGCCCGGAAGATGAGCCATGTCCGCGGCGCCCCGTGTCATCCCCAAACCCAGGGCAAGATCGAGCGCTGGCACCAGACCCTGAAAAACCGCATCTTGCTGGAAAACTACTTCCTGCCCGGCGACCTTGAAGCCCACATCGAGACCTTCGTCGAGCACTACAATCACCAGCGATACCACGAGAGCCTGGCCAACGTGACGCCTGCCGATGCCTACTTCGGCAGGGCTCCGGCAATCATCAAACTGCGCGAAAGGATCAAGCGACAGACCATCGAACATCGGCGCTTGCAGCACCGCAAGTTCGCCGCCTAACATCAACCCCCTGACGAGGTCCGCACTCCGCTAATCTACGCCGCGAGTTGTGCCGAATGTTCTGACGACGGACAGTTTACATCAACGAGCGGCCGTAAAACGGCCGTACGGCCAGCGGGTCGAACGCGGACGGCATGCCAGGCTTGAAAGCCAGCAAGATAATGAAGTGGGTCGCCCAGGCCGTGCAGCCGGCCGACACGATGGTGACAGGTTCCCACAGGCTGCGCGTCTTCCGCCCTGAGCGTACGGCATGGTCGGCCAGGGCAAAGGACGCATAGATACCGCAGAGGCAAACCAGGCCCGCGAGCAGCACCAACCACGGATCGTGGTCGTGTCGGACGCAGTCGAAAACCTGTACGACCTGGGAGTACATCATGCTCGGCTAACGGCAAGGCGTTAAGACATCCTCAACCGGTCCATCTCGGCTTTCCCTGGCTGTGATCCAGGACCAAGGAAGCCGCAGTCGGGTTCTGCGCAGCCATGAACACTTACGTTGCCGAGCCCGCGCCTGTCGTCCGAACCGGCGACCATGCTCGACTGACATGACTTGATTTCGCTCCTCCGGGTCGGTTCCCAGTCGCTACAAAGATTTATGCCTCGCACCGCCGTGGCGCTGGTGGCATTAAGAGCATGATCGGAGGATTTACGTCCATGGCACGCAAGAGCATCAAAAGCGACGCGGTGAAACTCAAGGGCGAGACGGCCAGGAAGGCACCGCCGCTGCCGGCGGGTGCCGACCAGCCGACGAACTATGCCGAGCAGCAGGGCCATGGCGGCGAAACCCGCCAGACGACCTCGGACGCGGCACTTACCATGACCACGCAGCAGGGCATCCCGCTCGCGGACGCCCAGAACAGTCTCAAGGCGGGTCTGCGGGGCCCCGCGCTGCTCGAGGACTTCATCCTTCGCGAAAAGATCTTCCATTTCGATCACGAGCGCATCCCGGAGCGCGTCGTCCACGCACGCGGCTATGGCGCGCACGGCGTGTTCGAGCTGACCGACAGTCTGGCCGACTACACCCGCGCCGACGTGCTGAGCACGGTCGGGCAGCAGACGGAGGTGTTCGTCCGCTTCTCAACGGTAGCGGGCAACGAGGGCTCGCGCGATCTGGCGCGCGACGTGCGCGGCTTCGCTGTCAAGATGTACACGAAGCAGGGCAACTGGGACATCGTCGGCAACAACATCCCGGTGTTCTTCATCCAGGATGCCATCAAGTTCCCCGATCTGGTCCATGCGGCTAAGCAGGAGCCCGACCGGGCGTTCCCCCAGGCGCAAACCGCACACGACAATTTCTGGGATTTCGCCAGCCTCACCCCGGAAGCCTGGCACATGATCATGTGGATCATGTCCGATCGCACGATCCCCCGCTCCTTCCGCACGATGGAAGGCTTCGGCGTCCACAGCTTCCGCCTGGTGAGCGCGGAAGGCAGGTCGACCTTCGTCAAGTTCCACTGGAAGCCGCGCCAGGGGCTCCAGTCGGTGCTGTGGAACGAGGCGGTCAAGATCAGCGGCGCCGATCCCGACTATCATCGCCGCGATCTCTGGGAGGCGATCGAGAGCGGTGACTTCCCGCAATGGGATCTCGGCGTCCAGCTGTTCGATCAGGAAACCGCCGACAAGCTTCCCTTCGACCATCTCGACTCGACCAAGCTCATCCCCGAGGAGGACGTGCCGGTCCGCATCGTCGGTACGCTCACGCTTAATCGCAACGTCGACAACTTCTTCGCCGAAACCGAGCAGGTCGCCTACTGCACGCAGAACATCGTGCCGGGCATCGACTTCAGTGACGACCCGCTGCTGCACGGCCGCAACTTCTCCTATCTCGATACCCAGCTGAAGCGGCTCGGCAGCCCGAACTTCACCCACCTGCCGATCAATGCCCCGCGCTGTCCGGTGATGAACTTCCAGCAGGACGGCCACATGGCGATGCGCAATCCGAAGGGGCGCGTGAACTATGAGCCGAACAGCT